>NZ_CAWUGZ010000001.1:0-4799 GCF_963921845.1 Commensalibacter sp. Nvir
TGTTTAAATACTCTTAGTTATAAGGTGCGCTTGTAAATAATATTTTTTACGAGAATTATATAGAGTAACGCATTTATCTTTAAGAATTTGATTCTATTTTTTCTGAGTGTAATGTTAAGGTTTTTACCAATTTTTTCACAAGGAACTGCGGTTTTGTTTTTAAATGGTTTTTTACATTACGATTAATCGATGGGGATAGAACTGGCGATAAATATAACTAAATAATTTATTTCAAAACTATTTTATTTTGTTAATTTTTTAAGTATCTGAACTTAAATTAAAAACAGAAAGTGTTTTTTTATTATTAATTTTGATTTTAATGAAAAAAATAATGTGTAATCTATTAGACAAAAGCATACCATTTAGATTTTGGTTTATTAACGATAAATTTTTGGTTTTTGTCGTAATAATTTGCTGTGATATTTTGTTAATGGTTTTATTATTCCCAAAGTAAATGGTTTAAAAATCGCTATTTAACTTTTGTGATTATACATATTACGAAATCTGCAATTCACATATAGCGTTAATTTTTTAAAGATTTTAAACTGTCAGTTAACTTATTTTATTTTTACGTTATGACAGTCGCTTTCAGGGTGGATGCATTATCATGATTTCTGTTTGGTTTCAAGAAAAAAACAAAGCTTTTTCCGTGGTTCTTTTTATAGAGCTCTGGGAGCGTTTTGGTTATTACGGAATGCAAAGTATTTTAGTTTTATTTCTTATACAACATATGAAATTCAATGATCATAACGCAAACTTGCTTGTTGGTGCTTTTAGCGCCATGACGTATGCTGCTCCGATCCTTGGCGGATGGGTAGGCGATAAAGTTACCGGAAATAAAAGAGCTATGCTGATAGGAAGCATAATTTTGGCTCTGGGTTATCTTTTGTTGGCATTCGCAACGTCTTATACTCAAGCAATTTATTTAGCGATGGCCATTATTAGCATAGGTAATGGATTATTTAAGCCGAATGCGGCTACCATGGTAAGGCGTATTTACGAGAACAATAATAGCCAATTGGATATTGCGTTTACCCTTTATTATATGGCGGTCAATGTCGGCTCAAGCATTTCAATGTTGATCTGTTCCTTATTAAAAGACCATTATGGATGGTCATCAGCCTTTGTTGCTTGCTTTTTTGGTTTAATTCTTGGCATCGGAAACTACTTTTTAACGCAAAAACGCTTGTGGTTATATTTACCTCCAAAAGATAAAAAGCCACTTCATTTTGGTTTTAATTTAGGAATAATTTTTGGTATAGGGATAAGCGTTATTGTCGTTTCTTTTGTTTTGAAGTCGCCTACCATTACAAAATGGTGTGTTGCTGCTGCTAGTCTCTTAGTCTTGTTTATTTGGATTGGAATTTACAAACACACTAGTGCAGCTGGTCGTGCAGGTTTGCGTGTAATGTACATTTTGACTTTAGAAGGGATGCTATATTTTGTTTTTTATCAACAAATGTCCACTTCACTGACATTATTTGCTCAACGTAATGTTAACCCTGCCTTTTATATCGGTTCTTTCCATTTGTTTAACTGGTCACCAGGACAATTCCAGGCTCTTAATCCAATTTGGATTATGGTTTTTAGTCCTTTATTAGCTAAAATTTACAGTTATTTTGGTCAAGAAAATAAAAATCTTTCTATAGCTATCAAATTTATTATTGGCTTTTTGTTTGTTACCTTAGCTTTTTTTACTTGGTGGATAACTTGCTGGCAGACTAAAACGGCACAATGTTCTTCATGGTCAATGGTGTGGGGATATGGGTTTCTTTCTTTAGGTGAACTTTTAATTAGTGGTCTAGGTTTGGCTGTAATCGCAAGATATGTTCCTGCCTCTATGAACGGTTTTATGACAGGATCTTATTTTATGGTTTCAGGGATTGCCCTTTATATAGGAAGTCAAATAGCAAATATGGCAACATCAGGAGGGTCAATGCTGCTTGATGCTAAAAAAACATTAAATCTATATCAAAATCTTTTTTTTAATCTTTTTATTTTAGCAGTTTTAGCTCTTATAATTCTAATTGCTTTATTACCATTTGTAAAAAAATGGGAAAAACAGCATGCATCTTGCTATTTAAATAATGTTTAACGTAAGAGACAATAAATTCTATTTTAAAGGCAGTCTATTGTATTTTTACTTTACTGAAATAGTTGCAATATCGTTGTATTACTTTAAGTTTAATAGTTTTTTTTAATATGTGAAAAAACGATGTTTATTTTTCGATTTGGCTTAATGCCTGTAAGCGGACATAGTATAACAGATAAATTGACTCACAATTTAGTAATGAAAGTTAATTGAAAAAAGGTCTATCCATTTTAACATGCTTAACAATGTAAAAACTACAAATCACCGATAATATTCCAAAAGGAACTACGCCGAGGGCTTGGCCAATTAATACCCCTTTAGGACCGTAAGCAGAACCTATCCATATAAAAGGAATAGTGCCTAAGGTTGCTCTTCCCCAATTAAATAAGGTCGACAATAACGGATATTCTAAATTATTAAATACTGTATTGGATACAAATAATAAGCCTAAAAATAAGTTGCTTAAAATTACCCAATGGCAAAACAGTTCCATCAACTCTGCCCCCTCTGCTTTTAAGGAAAAAAGTTTAATTATCCATCGTTCGCTAAAAAAGAAAAAAATCCATGTACAAAATGCACAAAATAAAACGAGTTTTAAAGAAACGGTGAGGGTTTTATATACACGTTTTCTTATTCCAGCACCGAAATTTTGTGAAATAATAGGTCCAACGGAGCCTGTCAAAGCAAAAATAAAAGAAAAGGCTAAGGGAACTATTCGGTCAATTGCAGTTTGTCCAGAAATAGCATTATTGCCAAAACGGGACATGGTTCTCACTATAAACAAGCTAGCAACAGGTGAAGCCAAATTGGTTAAAATAGCCGGAAAGGAAATTTTGAACACCCGGTACGAGTCATGCAGCAGATAATGCCAATTTGGTTTTTGTAATAAGTTATAAGGGATTAAAAAATAAAAACCAAAAGTGACCACAGTTAGTCTAGAAAGAATCGTACTTATTGCAGCGCCTTTTATACCCAAGTGAAATCCTAAAATAAATAGAGGGTCTAACAACGCAGCAACGAGCGCGCCGAGAACTGTTATATTCATTGATTTTCTTGCGTTACCGACCGCTCTAAGTAGGCCTGAAGTAATCATTCCCAATGCAATAAGAAAGGAAAAAGGTGAAACAATGCCGGTAAAGTGACTTGCTTGTTCTAAAACTTTATCTCTTGCGCCGAGAGTATAAAGGATAGAATAACGAGATGAAGCGATACATATGCCTATCATTAACATGAGGACAGTGGTAACCACGAGAAAGCAAGTAACAATACGCTGAGCCAGTTCTTGCTTACGTGCCCCTACCAACCTAGCTGTAATTACTGTAATACCTATAGTCATACCAATGCAGATAGCAAGTTGCAAGAAATTTATTGCGTTAGCAAAACCAATGGCGGCGGTTATTTCAGAGTTACCAAGGGTCGAAAGATAAAAAAGGTTAAAAAAATCTACGATAAATATAGACATTAAACCAATAGCTCCTGTTCCAGCCATGACGATGACGTGACGAAAAATAGAGCCTTCACAAAAACGAGGTTTATTCATTAAAATATGTTCATTAAAAAAGGTTGTGCAACCATAAGTGTATGATCTTCATAGATTATCTGTGTTCTAAAAAAGATTAAAATAATAAAATTTATTTGGCTTGTTTAAAAAAGTGCATAGTTATTTTTTCTAAAAATGTGCTGGGTAGCAAATCTAATATTTTGATAAGTATAACCAACCACAAGGGAAAAACTATTCTTCGTTTTTTGCTAATAATACCATATAAAATATTTAGCGCTGCTTGATCTGCTTTTACAATTCCAGGCATGATAAACTGATTTTTCTCGGTAAGGGATGTTTTGACAAAGCCGCAACAAACACTTGTAAGATGTACACCCATGCGTTTTAATATTCCTCCGTTTGCCATGACAAAACGATCCACAGCAGCTTTTGAAGCACAATATGAAGGAGACCATGGGCTTGAAAAAAAAGCTGCAACAGAAGCAATGACAGCTATATTTCCTTTATATCCGTCAGGTTTTGGTTTTTGATGGTTTATAACAGTTATTGCTGGTAAAATAGTATTTAAAACCCCCATTAAATTTGTTTCGATTAAAGGATAAACTATGGTGGGATCTTCTGGATAATTGTTGCAGTTTGATGTACCAAGCGTCGAGGCAGATACGCCTGCACATGCACAAACTAAGTCAATTTGACTTAACGAACAAATCCATTCTTTCATTTTTTGTTTGTAACGTACGTCAAGAATTTGTATATGAACTATGGCACCTTTTGCTACACATTCCTCTTTGGTTTGAATCAAAGCTTGTTCGTTTCTACCGTTTAAATATAACACTATGTTTTCATTAGCTAATTGTATAGCAATTGCTTTTCCTATGCCAGAAGAAGCCCCGGTAATGAGCACGTATTTAAAAGGAAATTTTTTCATTAGCACCATTTTTTTGAAAGATTATGCGATTGGTTTAAATTTCTATTAGTAATTGATAGGGTATTGGTTATGGAAAACGCTTTATTTATCAAATGAATTGTACTATTTAGATTGAAACAAAGCAAAGTGCGACATAAGGTACTACTTTATCGTGCAGCAAATATAGTTTATTCTTTTGGGTGTTTTTACTACAAGGTAATATTGGGTTTAAATCTAATTTTTTTGAAATTATGTCATCTAAAGCAACGATTTTTAGAGTATATACAGGGTTTATGATC
>NZ_CAWUGZ010000002.1:0-35066 GCF_963921845.1 Commensalibacter sp. Nvir
CCAGCTTTTTACAGACTACACCCTAAATATAAAACACCTTGGTTAGGCACCTTAATTCTAGGAATATGCGTTTCTTTGGCTACTGCTTTTTTACCCATTGATATTGTCAGCGACTTGGTTAGTTTAGGTACAGCGTTAGCATTTGGGATTGTTTGTTTTACCGTTATTTGGCAACGCAACGTTCATCCTGAAATACATAGACCTTTCAAAGTACCTTTTGGTGGGTTTACGTTCAAAAAAATTTGGATAGGTTATGTTCCTTTACTAGGTATTTTATGTTGTTTAACTATGATTTTACCTTTATTAGCGGATATGGTTTATTCTGTGTTTAATCGAAATCCAATCCCTATGATACTTTTAGTAAGCTACAGTTTAGTAGGTTTTTTTGGTTATTATAGTTATGGTCGAAAACACTCCTTGCTTTCCGATTAAAATCTAATTTACCAAATAAACCATTACAGAGATTAAATCTTTATAATTTCTAAAACCTAGTAAAAGCTAAACAAGTGAATTCTCAACCGAAAGCAATTGATCACATATTTTCTTTATTTGTTTTTTTTCAGTAAAAAACTCTAAGGCACGTGCACGTCCATTTACCCCCATTTGTCGTCTTTCAACAAAATGAGTTACCATCCAAATCATAGCTTTTACTAAACATGTACAAGATTTGGGTGGGACCAACAAACCTGTTTTCCCTTGAACTACTTGCTCTTGTGGACCTTTTATCTGGGTACTAATAACCGGCAAAGCCGATAACATTGCCTCGATAATTGACATAGGCAACCCTTCAAAATGACTGGGCAAAATGAAGATATCAGCAGCCTTCATCAATTGATCAACATCACCACGATAACCCAAAATTTTTAACTTGCTACCTAGTTTGAGCTGTGCATCATTAAAAATAGATTGTAAATCCTTACCATGATCCGATTCAAGCCTATTACCTACTATCCAAAGCTGGATATTAAAAGAGCCTTTTGATAAAGCAATAAATGCTGCTAATAATTCAATATATCCCTTATGAATAACAAAACGAGAGGCAATCAAGAATACACAACAATCTTCTGTTGTTTGCAAAAATTTTCGTACTTCAGCTCTAATTTGTTTATCGGGTGAAAATTTTTGAGGATCACGACCATTCCCTACATAGATAGGATTTTTATGAATTCGGTACCGTTTAGCATCCAAAGCTTCTTGCTGAGACACAGTCATATAAATATCGGTAATCTGACCACTAAACCATTCAAGAAAAAACGATAAACTTTGTCTAAGTAAAGACTTTATTCCTTTACCAGACTGATTAAACAAATAGCCATGACACGTATAAGCAATAGTGTTGGTTCCACACAAATATGCTGCAATACGTGTTAAAAAACCACTAATAGGCATATGAGCATGGACAATATCCGGGTTTTGCTCTTTAATTACCCGATATATTGCCCAAAAAGCTTTTAACTGTCCTAACAAAGAATAAGAACGTTGAAAAGGTACAGTTATAACAGATAAACCCTCTTGTCTTGCTTTCGATACTAATGGGCCATCAGAACAAACACCAATTACTTCGTGATTGCGATCCGATAACCCTCGCATAATAGGACGCAAAAACTGATACAAAGAAAAATCAACATTCGTGACTTCTAAAATTTTCATTACAATTAATCAAACTAATTTTTTTTTTGCAGTGCCCATTTAACGACATGTACAAACGTAGAATCATGGCTATCAACGTTCAATGACTTTTCTTTTTTGTTTGTACTCGTTTGATAATTTGTGCCATTATGATTGCGAGGAAAAGTTTCTTCCCCAACTTTTTGCTCATCGCCTTGATTATGAAATATAGCCACATAATCTTCATTTTCCTTAGATTGAATCGATGAAGGATTTTGCTTCATAAGGTCAATATCTTCATGATAAGACGTTACGTTTTGGTCTTTTTTTTCTAGAACAGAGGAATGAAACGTTAAAACGATTTGTTTTGTCGGCATATAAGAACCATCGCCGAAATAAACACTTTCTTCAATACAGGCCTCCGCTCCTTTAGAACGAAACCACCATACCTGTCTATTGTCGCCACCAGTCATTAAAACAATAATTTTTGATAACTGTCCATCTTTAGATTGTATAATATCTTCTTCTACATTAAACGATGAATGTAGATGGAAACGGATAGTAAAATTTAATGTTTTGTCCGCTTCAATTCTTTCTTCTCCTCTTAAATCTTTTCCATCATTAGATAAGCAAAGTATTCTTTGATAAATTGCTCCATATTGACTAAGCCAGCCATTATGTCCCATTTGAATGCAATGTGTATTTTTTTTATAAATATATTTAGAAACGACTTCAAAATTATTAAAATTTCCCGTATCTGAAAAATCAATAGAATTCGTATGCTCAATTGAAAGGACGGAATGTGCTGCTGTTAAACCAAGCAAATTACGCCATTTTTTCAAAGAAGACGTTCCACAATTTACAAAAATTCTTTGTTTACCATAGGAAAATTCCATAGATAAACACCCAGCGTGTTTATTTTTTTCTGTTAACAAGACTGGTTTGCCGACATCAACCAATAATGTTGCTTTATCAGAAAGACAACGGATATATCCCCCTGTCGACATATCATTCGTGGTAATTTTTTTTGATGTTGCCAATGAGATAACGCGTTCAATATACTCAAAACTTGACTCGGTGGCACCGTTAAACAAGGCTAGTTTTCCATCACCGTGACGCAATCCTCTCAAAGCACGACTTGCCAAATCCATTGTATTTGCAAGCTCTTCTGGCGGCTTTAAATTAACGATCTGATACATCATTTTCAATTCAACCAAATCCCTTAACACCATAAGCTGCGTTTCGGGATTACGTTCAATATGCACTCCATCTTTTAAAAACTGACTTTTCAGCTCAGCTTTTAAATATTTTGTTAATTTAGGCAACACATTAAATTGCTCTGGAAGGCACAAAATGACTGCCATTATCCCCTTAAACAAAGCAAATGTAGAGTAACCTTTGATGGCTAAAGGAAGCATGGCTATAGCATATTTCCCTTCAACCATAACGCGTTGCATGAACTGACTACGAAAACGATCATCTGCAGAAGCTGCAAAAAAATCATAATTTCCAAGCCAATGCGTTAATCGATTACCTAAATCTAGTGGATTAAAAGCCCATTTATTCTGTGTATCAGGAGGATTACTTATCCAATCACTTATTAGTGCGCGAGCACATAAACGCGCGTTATCTGTACCCAAATCTCTTAAATCGCGTAACCATGAAAAATTATAAATTGATTTTAAAATTTCTTTATTTTTACTATTGCTGCCCCATACACCAGGTTTTAAAAAAATCGTTTCGTTTTGGACGATTATATGCCCTTTGGTTAAAGTCATGCCTTTTATAGAATCACCAGGCCATAAATCTCTTAAAACATAAACAGGAGTCAATGGAAGCCGCCCATATCCTACAATTGGCAATTGAGCCATTGAAAGCCGCATTGATTTTAACATGCGTCCTAACGCCATCCTGTTCTTCTCCCTTAAACTAAAATAAAAATTAATTTATTTTGTTCCTCTTAACGAATTCATAGCGTTTCTATAATTATTTTGACCAAATACAGAAGTGCCAGCAATTAACACATCTGCACCAGCTTTTAATGCCAATGGAGCTGTTTCCGGCGATACACCTCCATCGACACCAATACGTATATCCCTGCCCGTTGCGTCTGCCATTTGCCGTAACTGGCTGATTTTAGGAAGCTGACTTTCAATAAATTTTTGACCACCAAATCCCGGATTAACCGTCATAACCAATATAATATCCACCAAATCCAATACTTCGGATAAAGCTACTGCGGGTGTAGAAGGACACAATACGATCCCAGCACGGACATTAAAAGATTTAATAATCTGTAATGAACGATGGGCATGCGGCCCCGCTTCAATATGGAATGAGATTTGATCCGCTCCTGCTTTAACAAAAGCCTCTATAAAAAAATCAACAGGTTCAATCATTAAATGAAGATCAAATTTCTTCTGACTATAAGGACGAAGGGACTGAATAACAACCGGTCCAAATGTCATGTTTGGAACGAAATGACCATCCATAATATCCATATGTATCCAATCTGCACCCTGTTCATCAACTGAGCGAACTTCCTCACCTAAACGTGCAAAATCTGCCGACAAAATACTGGGGGCAATTAATGGTACTGATAAAGCTGGCATGTGTCCTCCATGTATAAAATCATAATTAGAATTCAAGTGACTTTTATGTCTAATAACGATTTAAACGGTCAACTTAATATATAATGTAATTATTCAATAATTAATAGCCAAACGCTATTTTGTTGTTAAAATTACTTTTTTTTAAAACGAGCAATAAAAAAACCATCTATTCCTCCTTCTTCTGAATACATCCAAGGTAACGTACGTATCCAACCTTCTTTTGTAATACATTTAGAAAAAAAAGGTATTTCTTGAGCCTCAAATGGCATAGGCAATGCATAAGGCAAGTGAGAGATATATCGCGCTTGCTCTTCGGCTTCTTGTACTTGTAAAGAACAAACACTATAAATCAAACAACCATCTTTTTTTAAATACTTGAATGCAGCTTTAATCAAACGTTTTTGTAGAAGAACCAATAAAGGAATATCTTCAGGACGTTTAAGATGCAATACATCAGGGTGACGTCGAAGAATACCTGTCGCAGAACAAGGGGCATCAAGAAGAATTCCATCAAAAAAATTTTGATACGTCAGTGTCGATGCATCTGAGCATATAATCTGAGCAGACAATTGCAACCGCTGCAAATTTTTTTTCAACCGCTTAACGCGGTTTGGATCTTGGTCAATTGCAGTAACTTGACCACCTTTTAAAATCAGTTGTGCTGTTTTTCCCCCAGGAGCAGCGCATAAATCCGCTATTTTATCTCCTTTAGCAATGGGTAATAAAGTAGCAGGTAAGGAGGCAGCACTATCTTGTACCCAAAAATTTCCTTTATTATATTCTTGAAACTCAACAATTTTTGTTCCCATAGGATAGCGATAACTGTTTTGAAAAATTTGCTTTCCTCCTTTAGGTGGAACCGTATCGGGTTTAACTGTTAAATCAATTGGAGGTTCAGTAAGCAACGAAGTGGCAATAAGCCTTGGATCAAAGTTTGCCTTTTCCCACTGCTGCCATAACCATGTTGGTATATTCAAACGTGGTTGATCCAAATCTTTAAGGCAAGCTGTGCCAAAATCAGAGATTTTCCTAAGCACTGCATTTACGAGACCAGCAAATTTTTGATATTTTTTATTTTTTGCCAACTCCACAGTTCTACTGATCACGGCATGGGCGGGAGTATCCAAAAATAAAAGTTGCGCAGCACCAAGAGATAAAATCCATAAGACTGGCTTAGGTGGAATGTGATTTAAAAAAGGTTTTATTATCGCTTCTAGCGTACCTTTTCTTCTGAAAAAACAAACGACCAAACGATACGCTGCAGCCCGATCACACGGTTCAATTTGTTCTGAAAATAATTTTTCTAAGGCTATATCTAATGTCAAGCCACGCACTAACACCAAATTTACTACGTCGAATGCTATTTGACGAAAATCTATTCTCGTTGTATGTATCATGCTAGGTTTTGTTTAAAAATTTGAGTCATTTGATTATAGATTTCATTCAAAAAATAAAATTTTGTTATCAAAACTTACAACAGATATGTTTAGTGAAAATAACAACGCACTGTTAATATACGAAAATTAACTATAAACGATGAATCAATGGTCCATTATCTTACCCTATTATAATGAAGAAAAATTCCTTCAAGGTACTTTAGAATCACTTTGTTTACAACATTACAAAGATTTTGTCTTGATATTAGTTAATAATGCTTCAAACGACAAATCTGAACAAAGAGCTAAAGAATTACTTGGCCATTATCCACACGTTAAGACATTATTTATTAATGAAAATAGACCTGGAAAAACTTATGCTCAGCAAACAGCCCTTAAACTGGTCGAAACTCCTTATGTCGCTACCGTCGATGCAGACACATACTATCCTCCTTATTATATATACTTTTGTAATTACATTTTAGAACACTATCCTCAATACGTATCAGTAATGGCATGCGACATTTATCATCCCTACAATAACGAAATTAGCCGACAACGTTGTCGTAAAATCAAATTTAAATCTTTACTTCGCCGCAAACAATGTCATGCTGGGGGATATGCCCAAACTTTTAGGACATCAGCACTAAAAAAAGTAGGAGGATTTGATCCATCTCGATGGCCCTACGTTTTAGAAGACCATGAAATCGTACATAGAATATTAAAAATAGGTAAAATTTATCATTCTGACAAACATTGGTGTATGCCTTCACCTAGAAGAATCAACAGAGGGAAAGTAAGCTGGAGTATGTTGGAGAGAAAACTCTATGCTTATACACCTTTTTTTCTAAAAGATTGGTTTTTTTATTGTTTTTTGAAAAATAGATTCATTAAAAGAAATGCAACTATAGCCTGTTTGCGATCGCATCCGTGGGAAAGTAAATGATTTATTTATTCACAATAATAAAACAAAAATATTAGTATCTAACAATGAGTTCTGTACAACAAAATTTATCTTATATATTGGATAAAATCGCCAAATCAGCGATCAAATCAGGTCGCCATCCAAATGATATTAAGTTAATAGCTATTTCTAAATTTCATAGTCAAGAGTCAATTCAGGATGTCATACATGCTGGCCATAAAATTTTTGGTGAAAATAGGATACAAGAAGCTAAAACTAAATTTGCCCCTCTTCAATTACTCGATCCGGAGTTAACATTACATTTTGTTGGCCCCCTTCAAACCAATAAAGTACTAGACGCTGTTAAACTTGCTTCTGTTATTGAAACTCTTGATCGCACTGCGTTATTTGCTCCTCTAGAAAAAGCAATGGATAAAACAGGACTAAAGCCTATTTTTTACATTCAAATCAACGTAGGAAATGAACCACAGAAAGCAGGTGTCAGATTAGAAAAAGCGGATGAATTTATTAGCGCGTGTTTAAGAAAATTTAATAAGCAAATTCAGGGAATAATGGGCATTCCTCCCCTTAATCAACCACCGGAGATCTATTTTGATAAATTGAGAAATTTTGCAGAACGATATAATCTTCCAGAAATTTCAATGGGTATGTCTTCTGATTTTGAAACAGCTATCGCTCACGGGGCTACCGTTGTACGAATCGGATCAGCAATTTTTGGTGAAAGACAGGCTCATAAAATTTCAAAATAAATTTCACTTAAAGCGTTTTATTTTTAAAGATACGATGCTATTCCAATTTTCTATCTTTAGTTTACTTTTTGTGAAACTTGAATGCAAAATTGGCTTTTAGCGTTAATTCATTGAATTATCTGGTATTAAATTTATTAACAACGTCGAATAATTATTATGAAACTGTTAATTAATTATTATATCAAAAAGAGTTTGTTTGATTCATTTGTCATAACTTACTGTGGCCTCTACATTTATAATTTCAAAAACCGTGAACAGCCTTAAGATATAATCCGTGCACTATTGGAGCCAACTGACTATGACCCCTTCTTCAGACGTGATAAACATCAAAGATGGCGAGGTAACAAATTCTGGTGATAAGCCAGATACGGTAAATAGCAACGATAATTCTATCGATACAATAAGATCAAAAGACTTAATAACTGTGCTACCAGCCCTTGATGAAGAGAGTCCCATTACAGAATTTGGCACGGACCAACCTGAACACCAACCAAGACCTTTAAGCGTTGCAGCCATGCTTACGGTGTTAGGAGTAGTTTTCGGCGATATTGGCACGAGCCCGATTTATGCTTTGCGTTCGAGCATAATAGTTGTTTCAAATCATCATACAAACATACAACGTTGGGAAGTTTTTGGTATTGTAGGTTTGATATTTTGGTCACTTATACTTGTAGTTACCATTAAATACGTTACGTTGGTTATGAGGGCTGACCATAATAATGAGGGCGGAATATTAGCTTTAATGTCCCTTGCACAACGTAGCTTTAAAACGACTAGAGGGAAAATAATTTTAGGCATTGTAGGAATAGCAGGCACTTGCCTTTTTTTTGGCGATGGCATGATTACTCCAGCGATATCCATACTTTCAGCCATTGAGGGTCTTGAGGTTTCTTTACCACACACCGGCGAACTTATTATACCCCTAGCGTTAGTTATTCTATTTGGCTTGTTCAGTGTTCAAAGCAAAGGAACAGAGCGGATTGGTAAAATATTTGGACCTATAATGCTTCTTTGGTTTAGTACAATCGGTATATTGGGATTATTAGAAGTTATAAAACAACCTTTTATCTTATGGTCCTTATCCCCGTATTATGCAGTTGCTTTCATCCTTCACCATCAATGGATGGCCTTTTTAGCATTAGGTTCTGTTGTTCTTGCAGTAACTGGAGCAGAAGCCCTTTATGCAGATATGGGACATTTTGGACGTAAACCCATACGCTATTCATGGCTATTTTTTGTTCTACCTTCGTTAACCCTCAACTATATGGGTCAAGGCGCCCTTGTTTTGACGCACCCTCGTACATTAAGTAATCCTTTTTTTCTTCTTGCTCCACATTGGTTAAGTATACCTCTGGTTATTTTATCAACCTTCGCAACCATTATTGCCAGCCAAGCTGGGATTTCTGGAGGATTTTCTCTCGCTAGACAATTAACATTACTTGGATACTTTCCACGACTACGTATCCTACATACCAACGCTAGAGAAGAAGGACAAATCTATGTCCCCGACGTTAATCACGCTTTGATGATTGGCTCTTTAATTCTTATTTTAAGCTTTAGATCTTCTGAAGCCCTTGCCGCTGCTTATGGTATTGCAGTAACAGGTACATTTTTATGCACCTCTACACTATCTTGCGTTGTATTCAACCGTTTATACCATTGGCCTATCTATAAGGTAATAAGCGTATTTAGTATTTTTTTCCTAATTGATATTTCCTTTTTTACAGCTAATGCTCTTAAAATTCCTCAAGGTGGCTGGGTTCCTTTATTATTGGGTCTCGTTCTCACTGTTATGATGACAACTTGGAACAAAGGAAGAGAAATCATAATTCGAAAACGTGCTCAAAGTGCCTTGCCTATCGCTTCCTTTCTTCATCGCTTACCACAATCTAAAATTATTCGAGTACCAGGAACTGCAATTTTTATGACTCCAGATCCTACCTCTATACCCACTTCTCTTTTACATAATATTAGGCATAATAAAGTTCTGCATGAGCATGTACTTTTTGTAACTATAGAAAATTTAAAACAGCCTGAAGCTGAAAGAGGGCATCGTATTGCTATGCGCCAATTAGCCCCCAATATTTACCAAGTTATTGTGCGCTATGGTTTTATGGAAATGCCCAATTTACCTCGTGTGCTTGAGCTTCTTAAATCCCAACCTCAAATGAATTTTTTTGACCCTCTTCAAGCTTCTTATTTTACAACAAGGGAGCACTTTGTTATGTCACCTATCCCTAAAATGAGCAAATGGAGAATGCTTATATTTATGTTCATGGCACGAAATGCTAGCCCGGTTACCGACTTTTTACGTATTCCCATTGACAGAGTCGTCGAGCTTTCTGTTAGAGTAGCCATTTAACATTGTTTCAAACATCGAATTGTAAACAGCGCTTAGCACTGTATGTCCATTGGCCTTTTTGCCTTTCAAAATGTCCTTACTGCGATTTCAATAGTTATGTTAACCTATCCATATCCCAGGAATTATACGCAAAAGCCTTATGCCTCGAGCTTGAAAATGCCCTTAAAAATGTAAAAGGAAGAACGCTTACATCTATTTTTTTTGGTGGAGGCACGCCTTCACTAATGAACGTCACAACCGTCGAAAAAATAATTTCACTTGCTGATCAATATGTATCTTTTTCCGACCATCTTGAAGTTACGTTGGAAGCTAATCCTACCAGCGTCGAAATTCAAAAATTTAAAGATTTCAAACACGCAGGAATTACTCGTCTCTCTCTAGGAATACAGAGCTTAGATCCCTTAGCACTAAAAAAATTAGGAAGAACCCACTCAGTTTACGAGGCAATACAAGCATTAGCCCTTGCCAAAAATGTGTTTAACAAAACATCCTTCGATTTAATTTATGCGAGAGAGGGACAAAACCTTTGTGAATGGGAAAAGGAATTAAAGCGCGCACTTTCCCTTGCTGATGATCATTTATCTCTTTATCAATTAACCATAGAACCTCAAACTTTATTTACCAAAAAATTACAACAAGGTCAACTTCGCTTACCAAGCGAAAAGTCAAGTCGCGACATGATGCTTTTAACCGATCAAATAATGTCTCAACACAATTTAGAAGCTTATGAAATTTCTAATTACGCCAAAAAAAACTCAAAATGTAAACATAATTTAATGTATTGGCATTATGAAGATTATATTGGTATTGGTCCTGGTGCCCATGGTCGTATATACATAAACAACGAACTTCATGCTACAGAATGCTATCGAAATCCTAAAGAATGGTTTAACAACGTCTTACGAAAAGGTCACGGATTAGTTTCAGACGAACCTTTATCTTCGCAAGAAAAAGCTTACGAAATGTTACTTATGGGATTAAGATTAAAAGAAGGTATTCAAAGAGAATGGTTTCAAAAACGCTGCACGATGGACATTTTAGACTGTGTTAATATCCATAACTTGAATAGTTTGGTTAAGGAACATTATCTTTATTGGGATTGCAAAACACTTAAAACAACACAAAAAGGTAAATTGTGCTTAAACACAATTTTAACTTCATTATTATCATAGATTAAAATGGAAAGTTTTTATGCTTAATATAATGAAAGTCGCAGTAGGTGTGAGCACAATAGAACAGTTAAAAAAAATAAATAAAGCTTATGCCCTAGAAAACAATGGTTACCCTTATACGCTCACACGTTCTCCCCCTAAGCAAATTAAAAATATTTTAAATGGAGGGTCGTTATATCGCGTAATTAAAGGGGTCCTATGCTGCCGACAGCTCATCAATGATTTTATACCCAGTACACGTCAAGATGGTCGCGCTTGTATTAAAATAATATTAGAACCCGAAATTATTCTTACCTACTCCGTAACGTGCAAACCTTTTCAAGGATGGCGTTATCTCAAAACAGATCAAGCTCCTCAAGATCTCGAAACTTTACATAATATTTCTCTACCCACTATGCCAGAGAGTTTAAAAAGAACACTAATAGAGCTTAGGCTCATTTAGCTTATTAATCAGCAATTGTAAAAATCTGAAACTACTTTTAGGTACAAGTAACATAAAGCTCTTAATTTTTTAGCATTATGTTATATGAGATTTATTACTTAAATCAGTCCCTCTATACCAATAAAGCTTTGCTTTACATCACAATAAAATATTTTCAATATGTAATTGCCCACGCTAAACTATCCAATATCTATGAGCGCTTAAATTACAAAAGATGCAAGTTTTACATTTGAACAAACGATACCAAATTTTTTACCATCGTATAAATATTCTTTTACTAATTTATTTTATAAAGGTCTTTTGTTTATACCAACCATTTAGATTAAGGTTAACACCACACAATAATTAGCCCATTCAAACACAATGAGACATGGGCAAACACAAAGTCATTGCAATTTTTCTTACAATTCGACACAAAACGCTTTCAATTAGATGCAATTTAAACATTTTAGAAATAAACTATACAGTTAGACATATTAAAATAACGAAAAACCCTCAAATTTTAATCGTGCAGCATATTGTTACTTTACCAAAACTAGTAATTTGAATGCTTGTTTAGCCTTAAAGAAAAAACCTTACATGTTTATTCGAACTGCAATAAAAACCCTTTTTTTTAAACTCATTCAAATTTGGACCTTTTTACTTATCTTCTGCTTAACTTTTTCGTCACACTACAATAAAACTGTGCATCAGCAAGCGTATATTTGGCAAAAAAAATGGCTTAAAACATTAGATATCTCAATAAAACAATCTTCTCCTTATATTGAAGCATGGCATTTTTTAGCTGGAGAATATGAACCCGAAGGTATCATTCGTTATCCAAACATTAATTTTAAATTATTAAAAAAAACGAGTCTCCCTCTAATAGCCGTTTATCGTTTCGATCGTTTACATCCTCTTCCTTCCTCAAAAGAATTGTTAAACTTGATACAAAATTCGCCTGCATTTAAGGAATTTCATATTCATTCCATCGAGCTTGATCTTGATTGGCCTAGTCTAAAATTGATGGCTTATGTTACTCTTATTCGTGAGCTTCGACGTCAACTCCCTAACGATATTCGTTTTTATTTCACTGCTTTGCCAGATTGGCTAAACTCAGCCTCATTCCCTCAGCTTACTGAGCAAGCCGAAGCTCCTATTTTACAGCTGCACGCAATAGAGAATCCTAAAGAAGGGATATTTAACGAGAAAAAAGCACAAGTTTACATCAATCAAATGAATAGATTGAGTAAAAAACCCTTTTATATTGCTTTACCCACTTATGGTCTAAAAGTGAATTGGCTCCCATCAGGGAACTTAGCGTTCATTGCAGGAGAAAATAAAACAGCTCTAAACTATGCAGGACATGAATTTTACAGTGACCCTATATTATTAAGTCGTTTCGTCGCTAAACTTGAATTAAATACGCCTAGAAAATTAAAAGGTTTAATCTGGTTCCGTTTGCCCGTCAGTAATGATCAACGTAATTGGAGTTTAAAAACATGGAAAGCTTTATTAACTAAAGAAAGATTATACTCAAGCTACATTATATTATTTAATAAAGACAAAAATTTAGCGCATATATTCACCATCGAAATTTTAAACACAGGGAACACGCCTTTATCTCTTCCTAAAAAAATTAACCTTACCTGTTCAATTGGAGATGGGTTTTTTCCATATACCATAACCAACGATAATAATGACAATGCTATGCTTATACTTACCAATTTCCCTTACCTGTTAAATACCGATACCCGACTACAGGTAGGATGGATGCGATGTTAAAAAATATTTTATACTCACACTTATCCTATGGTTAATAAACGTTTATTTTATAAATGAACAAATATTTACTCATTAAAATATATGCTTTAGATTAATTATTGTTCGAACATTTATAGAAGTTTTTTTAATGAAACGATTTATAAGCATTGCTGTCTATAGTACGATTATACTGGGATTATCGACCGTTATTGCTATTTCATGTAGCCCGAATTTTCCCTGGCAACTGTTTAATAATCGCAAGAACACTTTATTAAATTTACCTCCTCTATACAGCTTTAATCAGCAAATACAACAAATTATAACCATCAGCGAAACCGAGAAACAACATTTTTTATCGTCTAACAATATTCTAGATCCTTCTAAAAAAAACGTTAAAACATGCCCACAATCCGATGATACCTACAAACAAGCAGCAGTACTCTATCAAAATAAACAATGGCCAGAAGCTTATACCCAATTCGCTCAACTTGCCTATAACAGTACACCTGTACAAAAAATCTGTTCGACGTATACGTTAGGACACATTGAGAAAAAACTTAATCGGCTTGAAGATTCAGTACAATCTTTTATCTTAACCAGTTACCTAGTTTCCCAAGGTGCACCAGATCCTTTGCATCTTGGAATATCTGCTTTAGGAGATGCTGCAGGCATTATTCTTGATCAAATAGGTACACGATCACTTGATAAGGAAGGAACCATACATTGGCAGATAGGGCCCATTAAACCCGACAGCCTTATACAATTGGAGCGATCTATCAATTTTTATGCCAAACAAGCTTTACTTGGGGATCAGACCGGAAATAGTTCTTTATATAATGTTTTAAATGGACTCACAGATCCTAATAATACCAACGCAAAAATTTTACTTAAACAATCCTTGACTTCCCCTTTAATTCGCAAGCTTGTTGTTGCCTATATACTTAATAAAGACTATGAACCCTTTACCCTTTTTTCAGCAAGAAAGAAAAATATTTTATCTATTTTTAAAGAAGCTTTATCGGAACAAATAAATTTTGAAGACGATTTAAGTAACTTAGCCGCTTTTGCTTATCAAAATAACGATATTGACACAGCTGAACACCTAGCCAGGCAAGACTGGCAAAAACAAAAAAAAGGACTGGATGCTTGGGTTTTAGCAAAAATTTCAGTAATGAAAGGAAATCGCTCCAAGGCACAAGAATATTACCACCAAGCTATTTCTACAATGCACGACACTACTATACAACAAGACGAGCGGGATCGTATTCAAGGGGAACATGCCACCTTAACCCTTGCGCAAGGTGATTATCTTCAAGCACTTGAACAGCTATGGCCTATTCGAGATATTTACTGGGGGGATATTGTTTATCTAGCAGAAAACGTTTTAACCCTCGACGAACTAAAGTCTTTTACAGATAAACATACATTTCCCTCAAATATAACTTATGAAGAAAAACTAGCATATACCGATGATTACACCTTAGAAAATCGCTCTCTTGCGCTTAGGAATCTACTTGCAAGGAGATTAATAAGAGAAAAACGTTTTAAAGAAGCTGAAAACTATTTCACGAATAGTAAAAACAAAAATAAAGTAAACACATATGCCTCTTTATATCATGAAATGTATCATGATTTTTGGTCAACCAATCGTGCTATAGCCGCTTGGAAGGCTGCTAAACTTATGTTTAAGGATGGCATGGAACTAACTGGAACAGATGGTTACCCCGATCAAAGCCCTGGAATATTTGCTTACGGTATTAGTCAACCAAACGGTCCTAAATATACCCTCGAGAATTACAAATTCAGTACTCCTGATGAACAAAAACGAACGGGAGTTTCTTGGCCTATCCCTAATAAAAGATTTCATTACCGTTATATCGCAGTGGATTATGCCCTTTATGCTGCTAGCCTAATTCCTGAACGCTCGCGAGCCTATGCTTCTATATTATGTCAAGCAAATGGCTGGATGCAGCAAAGTTCAATGTTTGAATCTTTTCCTTTTACAGAAAATAAATTAGTTGTGCCTAATTCGTCTCGGCATGTCAGTGATGCAAAATTTGCTCTCGCCACATCACAAATTTTATATAATTTATACCTTAAAAATGGTGCATACATTCAATTTGCAAAAAATTTTGGTCACCAGTGTCCTGAACCAAATTTTGCTTCCATAACTAAATTAAAACTAACTTTTTTTTGGGATAATATAAAATCTTCTCTTAATGAGCTAAAGCGTTACAGTGGAATGTAAAAAATAGTACTATCCATAATTATTGTTAATTAAAAAAAGTAACTCTATCAGCATTTTATTTAATATCAAAAATGATAACACTCCGATACGTCAAGCTCTCTCTATTAAAAATTAAAAAGGTATAAAAGTGAAAATCGGTTTTTTAGACTGCTTTGCCGGCATGAGTAGCAGTCGATTTGTTGCTGCTTTAATCAGTGCAGGGGTCCCAGAACAGCTTTTTCACGACACAGTGGATGCATTGGATGTTGGAGCACGATTAAACCTCACTCGGGTTTCCCGGAACAGTATTTCAACAATTAAGGCCGTTATTAGTCTTAACGAGGAAAATTTCAAAAGTGAAAAAGACTTCAAACAACACGATTACCCTTTTACTGTTCAAATGCAGCAAAATCATAAACCCGCACAACGCTTAGGAACGATCGAGGCGTTAATTAACGACACTTTTCTTGCTCCTAATATTAAAGCAATGATTATTCAAACCTTTACGTTTCTTGCCCAAGCAGAAGCAAAAGTACGAGGCTTACCATTAGAAGAAATCTCATTTCATAAAATTAGAGCATTAAATACTATTATTAACGTTGCTCTTTGTTGCACAGGCTGCTGTTGGCTCGAAATTGACCAATGGTATGCTTCCGCTTTAAATGTTGGTTCTGGTCTAACAAGATATAATTGTAATTTATTACCTATCCCTACACCCACTACTTTAGAATTACTTGGACTTAGAACACCTATTTTTGCACGAGGTCCACAAAGAGAGTTATTGACCCCAACTTGTGCCGCATTATTAAAGACACTAACGGTTAACTATGATCCTTGTCCGCCTTTATGCATTTCCAGAATTGGTTATGGAGGGGGAAGAATGGAATATGACACTCTACCCAATTTTTTACGTTTATGTGTAGGCTATGTTTCTGACAAAACTGCTCAATCTGCAACCGATTCTCTAATTATATTTGAAAGCGAAATTGAGAATCCTACGGATGAAATTTTACATTATTTAAAATAAGAAACTCCGTAAATTAAAAGCACGAACTGTTTATACACTACCAGTTACATCATTTTTAAACCCACGAGTTATAAAACTCATTGTTTCAAGTACGATTGAACAATCCAAAGAAATTAAACAATTTTTAATTCAAAATTTACCTTCCCATCAATTACATTGGCGAAAAGAATTTTTGGAAAACTTAATCACTCAACATGAGTGCGTTAATACCCCTTGGGGTTTTACAAAATTAGAGATTAAAAAACTAAGTAATAATGATATCATCTCTATTACTCCAGATGATAACAAAAGTAAAAAAATATCCAAACAATTTAATTTACCTTATGAACAAATTTGTGAGACGATAAAGTCAATCTATCTTATGAGAAATAAAGAATAAGTGAATAAAGATTTAAAAAAGAAATTAAACGCTGTATAACAAGGCCTATATCAGCATACTATCTTTTTATTTACAGTTCGTTCAAGGTCAGATCAAATGATTTGACAATTATGGAGAAAGGCTATATGGCCCACAACATTTTGTCTTCATTGTCGTTTACTCGACTCTTGCTTATGATAGGTTCGCTCTCTATAAGCGTAACAGCATGCTCAAGTGATAAAAAAAAGAATCAACTTCTTTTTCCTGACCAACCCCTTGTTGGCGTTGATCGTTCTGCCACAGGTGGCGATGATAATCTACAAGGTGGCGTAAATGCCTATTTATGGCGAGCTTCTGTCGATACGCTTTCTTTTATGCCTTTCCTTTCAGCCGATGCGGTGGGGGGAACAATCGTAACCGATTGGTATCAACCCGTTCCCTCAAACCCCGAGCGCTTTCAAATTGTATGTGCTATTTTAGATAGACGTCTACGTTCAGATTCAATAAATGTTGTTGTACACAGACAAGTTCAAGACAATGGTAGATGGGTTGATGCACCTGTATCTTCACAAACCACTTCTGATATAATTAGCAAAATTCAAGTACGCGCTAGACAGCTCCGTGCGGACAAAAATAAATAATCTAACCAATGTTGATTTAAAAATTTATGAATAATCTTTCTATGACCTATCGCTTTGACTACATCGAACCCTATTGGCAACAAGAATGGGAAAAAAGACGTTTATTTGAACAAGCAGACCTACCCGATTCCAAAAAACCAAAATACTACGTGTTGGAAATGTTTCCTTATCCATCTGGGCAATTGCATATGGGGCATGTGCGTAATTATACACTTGGCGACGTAATCGCACGTTACAAACGTGCCCAGGGATACGAAGTTTTACATCCTATGGGATGGGATGCTTTTGGACTTCCTGCTGAAAATGCAGCTAAAATTCGTGGCATTTCACCAGCAAAATGGACCATGGAAAATATCGCAACCATGCGTGCTTCTTTAAAACGTCTTGGATTCTCCTTAAACTGGGATAAAGAATTCGCAACGTGCCAACCGCAATATTATGGACAACAACAAAAATTATTTCTTGATTTTATGAAAGTAGGGTTAGTCGAAAGACGTGAAAGTTCTGTGAATTGGGATCCTGTTGACCAAACTGTGTTAGCCAATGAGCAAGTTATTGACGGAAAAGGGTGGCGTTCTGGAGCCCCTGTTGAAAAAAAACTTTTATCACAATGGTTTTTAAAAATTACTCAATACGCGGAACCTTTGCTACAAGGTCTCAAAACCCTTGAACACTGGCCAGAACGTGTAAAAATTATGCAAGAACGCTGGATAGGACGTTCGGAAGGAATAACTGTACACTTTCAATTAGAAAATTCTACAACAAACCTTCCAGAGCATTTTAAAACAATTGATGTGTTTACGACCAGGCCGGATACTTTATTCGGTATGGCTTTTCTAGCACTTTCTCCTGATCATCCTTTATCCACTTACTTAGCGGCAAGTAATAATCAGATTGCTGAATTTATCACCGAAGCTCACCGTTTAGGCACTTCCGAAGAAGTAATCGAAAAAGCTGAAAAAAAGGGAATAAAAACTGGTCTTCGTGTTTTACACCCTTTTATAAAAAACAAATATTTTGATGTTTGGATCGCGAATTTCGTTCTTATGGAATATGGTACAGGCGCTGTTTTTGGCTGTCCTTCTGGCGACCAAAGAGATCTCGATTTTGCTACTAAATATAATATTCCTTTTAATACCGTGATTATACCGAAAGGTGAAAACCCCGAAACTTATCCAGTTTCTAACTCTCCTTTTACCAATAAGGGCATTTTAATAAATTCTCATTTTCTTAATGGACTTGAAACGCATCAGGCAAAAGAACTAATTATCAAACGCCTGGAAGAAATAGGAGTAGGGAGAAAAACTGTTAACTGGCGCTTAAGAGATTGGGGAATTTCTCGACAGCGTTATTGGGGCTGCCCCATACCTGTGATCCATTGCCCAAATTGTGGAATTGTACCTGTACCAGAAAACCAACTTCCTGTCATTTTACCTGAAGATGTTGATTTTACATTATCGGGTAATCCGTTGGATAACCATCCTACGTGGAAATATGTAACCTGCCCCCACTGCCAAGCCGACTCTGTAAGAGAAACAGACACATGCGATACGTTTGTAGATAGTTCATGGTACTTTGCTCGCTTTACCTCTCCGCACTATTCTGCTCCTACGAATAAATCAGCAGTCGATTTTTGGCTGCCTATTGATCAGTATATTGGAGGAATTGAGCATGCAATATTACATCTGTTGTATGCTCGTTTTTTCACACGCGCCATGCACGATGCTGGCCATGTAAGCGTAAATGAACCTTTTAAGGCCCTGTTTACTCAAGGAATGGTCATGCATGAAAGTTACAAAGATGCTTTAGGAGAATGGGTATCCCCCGAAGAAATAGAAAAAACCCCTTTGGGATTGGTCAAAAAAGGTACAAATGAAAATATTTCTGTTGGGCGTATTGAAAAAATGTCCAAATCGAAAAAAAACACCATTTCCCCTTCTGCTATTGTTAAACGATTTGGAGCAGATACCGCAAGATGGTTTATTTTATCTGACAATCCTCCAGAAAGAGACATGGAGTGGACAGAAGAAGGCGTCATCGCTACTTATAAATTTTTACAACGTCTTTATCGTATTATTACCAAGATAGCTAAAGATACCATAGCAAACCCACCTTTGACTGCAACCATTTCTGAAGCAGCCGGTAATCTAAGACGTACCGTTCATCTTACGATATCATCAGTTACCGAAGCCCTTGATGCGTTTGCTATGAACGTTGCTATTGCGCGTTTACATGAATTAATTAATGCTCTAGCCGAAGCAGAAAAATTTAAAAATGAGATCGGTATGGATTACGTACGTCGTGAAGCAGCACAAAATTTTGTCTTATTGTGTGGACCTATTATTCCTCATATTGCCGAAGATTTAAACACATTGCTTAGCCAAAACTCAAAATTAGTCGCTGAAAGCGCCTGGCCAACATTTGAAGAGAAATTTTTAATTGCTTCTAAAATAACGATTGCTGTGCAGATTAATGGCAAGCTAAGAGGTACACTTCAAGTGAAACCCGACACAGAACAAGATACGATTGTTAAACGGGCACGTGAAGAAAAAACAGTTGCAAAATTTTTAGAAGGCCGACAGGTTATTAAAATTATTCACGTACCCAATAAAATCGTTAATTTCGTGGTGAGAGGATGAATTTTTTATTTTTAATAGCAAATCGTGTTAGCTTTGTAGGTCTAACCCTTCTTTTCGTTTTATCAGGATGCGGTTTTAGACCACTCTATGGGAATTCAACAAACCTAGCTCTAAACGATGAACTAAAAAAAATATATGTACCAGTAATGTCTGATCGGTATGGCCAACTTATGCGTCAATATTTGCAACAAAACCTAGCCGGTTCGGATAATGAAGATCCAAAAACCTACGAACTTAATGTTTCTCCTGGTTTAAACGAAGAAGCTATTGATATTCATTATGACAATAGTTCAGGCCGATCAAGAATGGCAGGTACTGCGCATTGGATTTTAAAAACGATTTCTGCTCATCCTGTTACACTAGCTCAAGGAAGTGTACAAACGCTCGATGGATATTCGGTAACTTATGAACAATATTTTGCACAAACGCTCAATGATGAAACCGCTCAAGCCAGAGTAGCCCAAAATTTAGCGGATCAAGTTGTACAGCAAGTCGCAACTTGGTTCCGTGATAATAAATCGTATCAAACCCAATCAAAAAATCCAACCACACCTAAACCATCTTACCTTTTGCCAAGTATGACGCCTGGAACAAATGGAAACCAATCTCAACAAGCTGGTGTGGATGGTGTGCCGGCTATGGCTACAGGCCGTAATACCATGATACCCGTAGGTATGGACAATATGAAAAGCGACGACATGCCAGGAAATTAAAAAGGTAACACGCAATTGAAACTAGATGGCCGCAGTTTAAATAACGTCACGAAAGAAAATATACCCTACCGAGCTTTTCTTTTTTATGGAGAAAATCAAGGTTTAGTGAGAGATCTAGCTCAAAAATTAATTACTAAAATTGTTGGCCAGATCAATGATCCTTTTTTGGTAAGTATCTTAACTAAAGAAAACCATTATCGCTTTCTTGAAGAAGCTAATTCTTTATCCCTTGTAGGCGGTCAACGTGTGGTATGGATAAGAGAAAGCACTGATGCCCTAACTAAAGAACTGGAAATCTTATTTAAACACGATTCTTTTGATTCTTCATCCGATACTATTCTTGTTTTAGAAGCTGAGACTCTCTCTCCTCGTTCTTCATTACGTCAATTCGCTGAAAAAAACCAATTAATCGCCTGTGTGCCCTGCTACAAAGAATCACCAAAATCTTTAGCAGATCTTATAAAAACGTTAATTTATCCTAAACATATCAGCCAAGACGCACAGTTATATTTATTAAATTTATTAAACAGTGATACAGCTTCTGTTAAAAACGAGATTGAAAAATTACTTTTGTATATCGGTATAAAAAATACCATTACATTAGAAGATATCCAGCAAGCTATAGGCGATGAAAAAGAATTTAATGTGGAGGATATTGCACTCGCAACCATGAGTGGGCAATTGCTTAACGCAGATAAAGCATTTCATAAAGCTTTATACGAGAATACCGCTATGATTGTTATTGTACGAAACCTATTATATTATACCAATCGATTGCTTCGCGCACGACTTTTAGTAGAGCATGGAATGACAGAAATGGCTGCCATTACCAAACTAAGCCCACCTCTTTTTTTTAGACAAAAGGAAGATTTCTTAAAAGCACTTAACCTATGGAGATCTAAAGGCTTACTGGAAATGCAGACGCATCTGCAAAAATTAGAATTTTTAATCAAACAATCTTCAATCCCTACTGAGTTGCTTTGTCAGAATTTCATCTTGACGATCACCCGTCACGCACTACACAAAAAAAATCATATAAATAAAGAGTTACTCTTTTCAAATTTATAAAGTCAGGTTAAAAGAAAAACGTGTGTCCACGTAGCTCAGCAGGATAGAGCACAGGATTCCTAAAAATAATTGGGCGCTTTATGTGGAAACAATAAAGTGGATCCGCTCAAATTCGGGGAACGTTTCGGTACTAAACCATACCAATCCCGAGCCAAGCCTGCTATAGGAAGGTGTAGAGACTGTACGGGCGGTACCTAACGATTGATGATATACCAATCCAAGGTAAAGAGACAGTCCAGCTTACAAACGTTATGCGTATCATAACGGCGATGAAAATCGTGGTGAGATGAATCCTGGGGCCGTGGGTTCGAATCCCGCCGTGGACACCATCAAGCATTTCAAGATCATCAATACCATCTAATTCAATGTCACCTAATAATAATGAGATGAAGAATAACATTGGAGGAATGGTTAATGAAATGCGAATAGTGTGTTTAGTGACTTAAGGATTAAACGGGAAAGAATTTAAGAAAGAACTATATGCTCTGTGATTCGAATAACTTGTATCTTTTAATTTGAGCAAATAACGTTTTAGGACTTGATAATTCAAATATTGTTAAATGGCAAAAAGAAGAAAAATTCGGGTTGGTCATAATACAAGCCGTTCAAAATATTGCCGTTATTAATGAAAAACCCTCGTTATATAGTTACACTATATAAGCTGCATACCTCACCTCTTCTTTATGCAAATACATTAAAAAAGAACTTACAGGAGAAAGAAAAATTCGCGAAATAACCTGCCGTGCTAAACGACGAGGGAATAAAAACAAAATAGTAAGGAATTTTAGCTAAAAAGATGAATTACTGCCAGTTTTACTAATAAAGACACCCCTAATAAACCTATTCCAAACGCACAGATGCGCACACGAGGATTCATCTTAAGCAATGCCCTCCTGGATCCGCTTAGGGAGTTAAGCATGGTTGAAGCGACAGCTGATTATCCTAAAAAATTTAACCTTTTCAGTACAACCTTAATCCAGCTGGAACCCAACTATTGATCCAAGCTCCAGCCGTCGAAGCTGGCTTAGATGGTGGTCAGGCTGTCAGGTTTGTCGTAGACGCTGTTGTCCGCGTTATCGGTACAGTACAGGGATAATTTTGTTCGCTCTTCTGTCTTTAATATGGCTCAGCACCAATGCGCCCTGCTAGGCATCGATGCTCATGTTGCTGTCTACCGTTTTCAATTCAAAGCTATAATTAACCTACACCTCAACGTCAATCGGGCCGGCCTTGATGTTATCAGTCTTGGTGATCACCACGTGGTGGTTGTTATCGCCATATCGGAACTGCTAGTACAAGCGATATGCAACGGATTGCTCTCATCAGCCATTATTTCCGCGCTACAGGATTTAACTTACGAAACGATGGCCACGTCGAACCATACGCCGCCGACATCAAATTTTTTCACTCCAAAGCCCTGGCCACTGTGATCCATCTAAAATAGTCGTTGCTCCCCTGTTGTGGACGCGGATGGGAATCGCGCCCGGCCCAGATTAAGCGTTGGGGTTGAATTCAAGCACGTTGGCAACGCTGACGTAAGCTTTTTTTTGGTTCATTTCATCGCTTCAGTGATCAAACCATAACGTTAATAGCCCTATGACGCTTTTAAACGCCTTACTGATCTAGAATTATACGCCGTTACTTTCATTGCCAAGACGGCCAATTCCCAAGGCACCATTATAAGAATCGTCGACACCGACGTATTTCTAATCGCCAGTCTGGAAATAGGCACCATGACGGGCATAACCGCTGAACTTGAAACCAAAAAAAATGACTAAATTTGGCGAGGCCGCGGTAGTTTGCGGATTGGCAATCACGTCATTTTTTTATCGGCGGCAATGTCGATTTTCGCTTATCGTTCGGCCAGTGCTTTATCGACCGGCCTGGCGATGATGGCGTTGATCTATTCCTGAATAAACTCTTGGGTTATTACAGAGGTAATCGGAGAAAATACGGCGTTAACCCATCGTTAATGGAAACTTTTTTGTCATTGTTATCATTATCCTAATGTCAGTTTATTTTATTCAAACAATAACACCTATTCTGAACAGGTAGACTATGTCGCTACCATAAAAACAATTTAATTTTTATTTTGTACAATTATAGAGAGATTACACAATTATCGTTACTTTATTCCCATGATTAGTAGCTCATGATTAACACTGCTCAAGATAATTCATCGCTATGAACAACACACCGATAAGCAGTTAATTTTCTACCGCCCCTTGTTTTGACATACTAAACAGTGACCACGTTATCGTGTCCCCTCGTGGCTTTTCACCACCGCATATCGTTTTATCTACACAATGAATAGAAAACATTGATTGCAAAAACGATTTTCTTTTGCCTAAAAAAGCTAAACCAGTTCGCATCTGGTCTCCATGAGGCTTCATCGCGTTAGATCAGTAAACCGTTACCAGTCCTTCACTCGACACAAGCTTGCAGAGTGAACCTCAAAATTTATGCAACGAAAGGTAACAACTGTAATATATCCTATATTCTTTTCGCAGGTTGCTCAGTTACGGTATTTAACTCGGCAATTGAAAACACACTTAAATGTGATCCATCTTGCAATTATTAATACCCTATATTCAACAAAGAAAAGGTCTACTAGAGTACATTTTTTGCAGGAGAGAGATAATAAATAAAAAGGCGGATTTGTCGAAGCTCCTATCTGTCAGGATATGCAGTTAACATAAGGGGTGTCGGATGAAGATTGATCCTTGTCTCGATGATCATAGAAGTTAAAAAACATAATTACTTAATTTAAAAACGTAACCAATTCTTCGATAAGATTTATGTCTAAAAGTGTTTTACATACACACCAAAAACCGGAGTTTGCTTTGAATGAGTCAAAACATAATGCAAAGTCGCCATGAGGAATATCATACATTAACTCGTGGTGAACGTATTGGATACGGAATGGGCGACTTTGCACAAAACCTGGTTTTTGGCACCATCGGTGGCTTTCTTGCCCTCTACATGTTGACGGTCAATACCATCAGTACGGCAACGGCAGGATTTATTTTTCTTTTCGTCCGAATCATTAATGTGTTTTGGGATCCCATGGTAGGAACGTATGTTGATAAAAGAACATTCAAAGCAGGTAAATATCGCCCCTGGCTCTTAAGAGCTGGCGTGCCCCTAGTAATCCTTGCCGCTTTGCTTTTCGCCCCAATCCCTGGCGTCCGAGGTTCGATTCCTTTTGCCTTTATCATTTATTTGGCACTCGATTTAGTCTATTCCTTAGTAAATATTCCTTATGGTTCTCTCAATGCGTCACTGACAAGGGATCCAGAATCGATTGATAAGCTGACCAGTACGCGAATGATGCTGGCTAATAGCGCTAACCTTCTTGTCTATACCCTGTTCCCAATGTTTGTCCAAATGGCCTCGCCAAAAGACCGCAGCCCTAAAGATACAGGTTTTTTTGGCATCAAGCTTGGTATGGGTAACTATACCGATCCATCAGCGAATTACGCCTGGTTCGGCGTTTACTCGGTATATATGATCATCGGCGCCACGGCACTTTTTATCTGTTACAAATTTACAAAAGAGCGTGTCGTCGCGACAGCAGAACAGGCTGCTAACGTCAAAACGACAGATCTATTCCTAGAGCTCAAAAATAATGGGCCGCTAATCGTTCTGGGATTGTTTTTCATGCTAGCCTTTACATTCATGTTTTTCATGAACACGGTTAACGGCTTTTTTAATCAGTACGTGGTTGGCCATTCGGAATGGATGGGGGCTATCGGCCTTGTCGCCTCTATTCCAGGCATTGCCTTCCCCATTTTTTGGCCTAAGTTTAAGAAAATTTTTGGTAAAAAAGGCTTTTTCCATTTTTTCCTCGCCTTGTTTATTGTCGGTGAGCTATTAACGTATCTTTGGTCACGTACAGGCATGCACGATGCGCTGTGGCTGGCTTACGTCGCTACATTTATTAAGCAATGGGGCTTAACCTCAGCGACTGGGTTTATGTGGGCGCTGGTTCCTGAAATAATCGCCTATGGCGAATTAAAATCCGGCAAACGAAATGCTGCCATCATCAATGCTATTATGGGCCTGTTCTTTAAGATTGGTTTTACTATGGGTGGTGCAATACCTCTGTGGTTACTGGCCATGTATGGCTTTAATGAAACAGCTGCCCAACAAAGCACCCGTGCAATTGACGGAATCATAATGACAGCCGTTTGGATTCCCATTGCCTTAGCTATTGTATCAATGATCATCATGCAAATTTATCCAATTTCAGACAAACATATCACCGACATCAACCTTCAACTTGATGCGGTACGCGTGTAGTTAAAAATTATAAATTAAATAAGTCATTAACTTTTAATTTAAAAAAGATGTAATTCTATGTCACTTATTCAAAACCCTATATTACGTGGATTTAATGCCGACCCAAGTATTATTCGTGTAGACGACACCTACTATATCGCCAACTCTACGTTTGAGTGGTTCCCGGGCGTTCGTTTGCATGCATCAAAAGACCTGCAGCACTGGAATCTTCTTCCTGCCCCCTTATCCTCGACTACTCTTTTAGAGATGAAAGGTAATCCGTCATCTGGTGGAATATGGGCCCCAGCGCTCTCCTATGCGCAAGGTAAATTCTGGTTAGTTTATACCGATGTAAAAGTCACCGAAGGCGCCTTTAAAGATATGATTAACTATCTGACCACCGCCACGGATATCCGTGGTCCATGGACAGATCCCATCAAGCTTAATGGCGTTGGTTTTGATGCCTCACTTTTTCATGATGATGATGGCCGTAAATATATCGTCCAACAGACCTGGGATCATCGAGAATATCACCATCCCTTTAATGGCATTACGCTAACTGAGTTGGATACGACAACACTGAAATTAATGCCAGAAACTGCACGTACTATTTATAGAGGAACTCCGGTTGCGCTTGTTGAAGGGCCACATCTCTATAAACTGAACGGTTATTACTATCTTTTTGCTGCTCAGGGTGGGACCGTTTTTACACATCAGGAGGTGGTTGCGCGTTCTAAAACCTTACATGCCGACAGCTTTGAAACTGAGCCAGGAGAAATCTTTTTAACTAACGTTGATACGCTGGACAGCTATATCCAAAAACAAGGACATGGAGCTTTGGTTTCAACCCCCGACGGTGAATGGTATTACGCCTCGCTCTGCGCTCGTCCCTGGAATCGTCCGGGTGAGTCCATCTACGATCCTCGTGGCTGGTCCACACTGGGCAGAGAAACTGCTATTCAGAAAGTTTATTGGGACAAGGAAGATTGGCCCCGTATTGAAGGTGGCCACGGCGGAAAAACCTTTGTCGAAGGCCCAAAAGGAGCCATTTACAGAGAAAGCGCGCAAGATAATAGCCAGCACGATGAGTTTACGACGCCGACCCTTGATCTCAACTGGAACACCCTGCGGGTGCCGTTTACCAAAAAAATGGGTACCACTGGCGATGGAAAGTTAACGTTAATCGGCCAAGGTTCCTTGGCCAACACGCATCACCTTTCTCTCATTGCCCGCCGTTGGCAAGCTTTTTACTTTGATGCCAAAGTCAAGGTCAAATTTAATCCATTTACGTACCAGCAAATGGCTGGGCTAACCAACTACTACAACGATCGCCATTGGAGTTTCATTTTCATTACCTGGAATGAAATGAATGGCAAAGTCATCGAACTAGCTGAAAACAATCGCGGGAAATACACGTCATATCTCAAGGATAATGCTATTAAGGTTCCGGACGATGTTAAATTTATTTGGTTCCGAACGAGCGTCAGAAAACAAACCTATAGTTACGAATATAGCTTTGATGGGATTGAATTCATTGAAATTCCCATCAGATTAGATGCCGCCGTTCTTTCAGATGATTATGTCCTGCAAAGCTATGGCGGATTCTTTACCGGGGCATTCGTTGGCCTTGCGGCGGTAGACTATTCCGGATACGACGCCAGCGCTGAATTTTATCATTTCGATTATCACGAACTTGGCGATTCATTGATCGGCAACGACGCTTATAGCTGGAAGGCCAGTGAATTACGAGCTAATTAAATAGCCATAGCTGACCAATTTTTCCTTAATAAGGAATATAATAATAGATAACGATCCTAGTAAAATCGACTTAACAAAGGAAAGGATGTGTCAATGATTTCAATTCCTCCGATCACATTTTACAATCAAAAAATAAAAGAAAGTTTTGCTCATAGAAAATAATTTTAGCCTGTTAAAATTATTTTCAGTTAATCATCTTTCCCCATCATTTAACATCTGTATTGAATTGATTCCATTATGCACATTACCAAGTTTAAGATTGAATCTTACAGGGGAATTAAAGAATGTGAGATTGTATTAAACACTAACAACCCTCGTTTATTTCCCTTAATCGGCTTAAATGAATCCGGAAAAACAACCATCCTTGAGGCAATTAGCTGCCTTAGAATAATACCAAAGAACAACGCACCTGACAATGAATCAGGATATAGAACACATGACGAACATCGACATGTTTCTAAGATAGCTGGAGAATCTAACAAAGACAAATCAACAATTAGAATTTTCTATCGAGTTACTCCTTCGGAATTTAAGGAATTTTATACACACCCAAATAAACCAGAGTACGACCCAGAAGAAGAAAACAAAGATAAATTAGAAACACGTAAAGCCACGTTAGAAGATATAGATAATACAGCAGATCATAACTTAATTTTTGAAAGAATCCTTCATTATGGGGAGCATCGTACTTCTGAACAAGAAATACATTTGTATGATGCAGGAGAAAATAATCCTATAGATACGAAGAAGAAAGAATCTAAAATCCCACCAACTCCTTTTAAAATGGATAGGGATATTACAGATGCTCATGATAGGCACTGGGATTCGTCAATTTTTTACTTTTCTCAATTCAATTTTAAATTTCCTAAACAAATCGTAGCAGGATTTGGTCATATGCCAAATGAACCTTTTTTAAGATATTTGTTTGAGTATGAGGCTCCATCAGATAAAGGTTATGGTGGATATTTATTAGATATTCTCAGTGAAATTCAACCAGAAATTTTTGAAATAAAAGCAACGATCCATACCAACTATAATGATTCAATTTCAAAAATAAAAGTTACTCCATCATTTTCATCTGAAAAATCAATATCAGAGAAATTTAAACATTATAAAACTTTAAAAAAAATGTTGAATTGACTCTAGGAAACAAACTTACAGAAATCATTATCAAACCTTGGTATGAAATACATTTAAAAGAAAATCCAACAGAAACCAACATGAAAATAGTGGTTAAAATGTATTTTCATCGACGAAAAAAGGACAAAAAAAAATCAAAATTCGAAAAAGAAAGAAATTTGTATTTTGAATTATCTATATCAGAAAACGGCGAAACATATTCTATTGATGATCGTTCCTCGGGTTTTCAATAGTATTTAAATTTCAAGTTATGTACGTATCATGTTATGAAATTTAATTCTTTTAGTGCACACCAACTGCGTAACATAAAGGGAAATATTTACTTATTTGATGAACCAGCTCTATTTTTACATCCGAGGGCACAACAAAAAATTTTAGAGGATTTCATTAAACTAAGTGAGCACAATAATTTAGTTATTTATACGACACACAGTCATTATTTTCTAAAAAAGGAACTGATTGAAAACACAATTGTAGTTTCTAACGACCCCAAAACAGCAGGGATCAAAGCTATACCCTATAAACAGAGTTTGAATAAATTTCCTAATCAACAAAGCTATCTTCTTCCCTTAACTCATATCTTGGACTTTGTCCCTTCTTCGTTCGAAATGGATAGGCCTTCATTGCTGGTAGAAGGAAAAACTGATTTTTTCTTTTTTTCGCTGATCTTATCCAAAACTATTCAAGACAAAATTTCCATTATCCCTGGAACAGGCGTTGTAGCATTTTCCCCGATATTGAGTATCTTGTTGGGATGGAGGCAAAAAGTAATTGTATTAATGGATGCAGATAAAGCAGGGAAAAGAGAGAAGCGCAACTATATAAAGAAACATTTCGAAACTGAAAAAGATAGAGTTAAAATTTTAAGTGATTTTGCAGAAGCGTTCAATGACCACTCTGCAGAAGACGTTATTTTAAGCTTTTATGGAAATGAAATCGAAGAATTTTCACAAAGATTTACTTCTTTTTCAATTAACCAAAATGAAAAAAAGCCTGAAACTAAAGAGTCTATTAAAAGTTGTGTCCAAAGATATATAGCAGAACGCCATGCAGCAATTGCGTACGATACACATCCTGAGTTTATAATAAAAGAAGGTCTTAAACCTTTCATAGAGAACATCGAAAAATGGATAAACGAGCAATTAATAGGAAAATAATCACACATTAAAAATAAGCTACAGTTAAGAATATTAATAATTATTGCAAACAAAATAGGTGCTATATATCAATGTCTTGTTTTCTATTTTCGCATCCAACTTTGACAAAACCTTCCGTTGTAGTGAGGCAAAAGTAATTTCCATGCTCGATGTCCCAGGGTTGGTTGTCGTTCTAAATGGTGCCCAACCTGCGGCTAATATAGGCCACATTTTCTGGTTGGACCTTAAAGCAACGTAGTGCGTGCGCAACAACTTACGAATTTCGGTTAAGAGAATAATTTAACTAAAATACTGCAAAAGGTCTTCGCAATTTCCCAAAGCTTTAAAACCCTAATAATCCTATAATCGCCAGCTTCTTTCAAATCGGTATTGGTAATCAAAAAATTCATAATTTTGATATGCAAGCTGGAAAATTGCACTACCACAATAACACTTCCGATCAATCTATCGAATCCAATGAATCTGAATTTATTTTAAATTTTTATAATGAAATCTCTCACAAACTATATACTGACAAACTTACGGATTATGAAACTTTGGGTATGTTAGCATTTTATTTCACATTTGCTGAATTAATAAGAAAATTTTGATCTATAAAAAACTATTAATGTTGGTAAGCTTAAAATAAAAGGATATATAAATTTGACCTTATAAGAATATATTCTACCGTCATTGATGCAAAAACCTTCTCATAAACAAAAGCTTCCAATTAGAATATCATGGGTTATGCATTTCCCCTTGTTCACAATTTAAAGAGCAATCAAAACTATTCTTGTTAACGCTTCTTTATTCACCTTATTTATAAAATGATAAGGAGAATAAAATGAATAATTTTAATTTAAATCTAAATTTATATTCTATTATTTTTGGGTTGATCATTACTACATTTTCTACTGTTGCAGCGATATCTATAAAAAAAAGAAAAGGGCTGAGTGAAATATGGGTTTTATTAACTTTTTTATGTTCTCCTTTACTTTTCGTTATGGAGCTTTTACCAAGTAAAAACAAACATGCACCCACTATAATCTCATGCCCTGTGTGTCATAAAGACATTTCGTCAGAAGTAAATAAATGTCATCATTGCGGTCATTTGCTTCCAAGAAAATACAAGCCTACAGCTATTGTTTTAGAAACACTTCCATGGATTCTATGGATTATTTACATCATTTTTTTGATGTCAAACCCTATAACAAATGCTCCAATAAATATTTTCGGTAACGGATTACCAAAATGTGACTCGGAAATAGCTAAATATGATGTTGGGCATGCCTTTGAAGGATCACAATTAAGGAGAAACCTTGGTCTTTCTCTTATATTAATAGACCAAATAGAGACCATAAATTCCTTACCAGATCGTATCTCTTGTAAAGCCCATATTGAATTAAATGACACGACTGAGCATACCATGAATTACGAATTTTATATTCAAAACAATACAATCTATGTCAAACTGATATTGACTAGTTAATTTCAGTTTTTAAACTTTCCAGCCTCTTCTCTCTTACCCGCATTGCTACGAACAGGGTTTTAAAAAAACCTTTTTCCCAATATGTTTTCTTTAACGTTCAGCTCTTCTTAAATATTTACAGTGGGAACCTTGATAGGATTTCATGCTATGTGATCCTGATATTGATTGAAGAATCATTTTTTCCAAAAAAAGCAATTGTTATCCATCCAAAAGAAAGTAAGTGTTTTGCCTTGCAGGCAAAGCCTTTTCGTTGTTCCAAACAAATCTTATGCAGTTTTTCTAATGTTAAGAAATAGAATTGCCCTAACAAAAGTAATAAACTTTGAAAAAACTAAAAATTAAGTAATTTTACTAGAATTTTTTTATAAAAGAGATTGCTTTTCTTTTACTATCAATAAGTTAGCTTAATTTTACTTTAGCACACTGAAAAATTCGAGAAACTCTAACTAAGTTGCTCTAAAAAGATTTTCAAAAACAATTTTAAAAATCTTAATTGAAGAAAGGACATTGTCGAAACTAAAGTTTCGGCAATCATTACAATGTAATATCAGTAAAAAAGCAGCCATTACTCTAATTTAAACGACGGCTCTTTTTAATCAGCTTGCTTCTCTTCTACCCTATTCATAAATAGTTTGAGCAATCTCATGATGTTAGCAAAAAAATCAATCGAAAGATTCTTCATGTATAGTGAGGGCAATCCAATAATCGTTTTGATTCTGGACAATTTTGAACTCTAAACCATTAAATTAAATCTTAATACCAGATCTTATATATAAAATAATGCTTATGTATAATTGAAATTAACCATTGCTTACTAAATTAAAAATAGGGTTAACTTGACTATCTTCATTCCGAGAGTTTTACCTCTGCTATTTTTTTTTGAAGCGTCGTGTCCCAAAATACAAGCCTATCGGACACTCCTCCTTCTTTTAAAGAAATTACTAAAACACGTGGCGACTGACTTACAATTTGTGTAATACGTGTCCCTTTTGGTTCTTTCAAGATACTTATAGGTTTATCTACAATGGTAGAAGTTAAACTTTTTTGTATATTTTCTTGTTGATGGCCAAAACGATTAATAATAGAAAATATTAGCACTGTTGTTCCTATGATAATTAAAACTCCTAATACTATAACTATAACCAACAAGCCCTTATTTTTTCCTGTTAGAGGTTCGTTCTGATCCGATGTCATCTTCATGTAAATGGAACTCTTTCTATGTCTAATGCCGCTGACGAAGTCAGTTCACCCTATATATATACAGTCAATAAAGAAAATAATAACTTACGCTTAGACTTTTTTTTAGCTTCTATAAACAATAATTATTCGCGCTCTCGACTAAAATTATTTATTCAACAAGGTTATTGCAAACACAATTCTAAAGTAACCACAGACCCTTCGTTACGAGTAAAATATAACGATATAATTGAATTGATAATACCAAACGTGAAAGATTATTATCTAGAACCACAAGCCATAGACCTCGACATCATTTATGAGGACAATGAATTAATAGTTATTAATAAATCAGCTAACCTAGTCGTCCATCCTGCACCTGGAAATGAAAATGGCACATTAGTTAATGCTTTATTAGCACATTGTGGCAGTAGTTTAAGTGGTATTGGAGGAGAAAAACGTCCCGGAATCGTCCACAGGCTTGATAAAGATACGACTGGTGTTATGGTTATTGCAAAAACAGAACGAAGTTTGACTCAACTATCCGCTGCATTCGCTGCTAGAAAAATTGAAAGACTATACTATGCGCTTTGTTGGGGGATACTTAATCCGGCTGTTGGAGAAATTGAGGGAGCAATTGGACGGGATGCTTTTAATCGCAAAAAAATGTCTATTGTTCTTAAGGGAGGAAAATATGCCAAAACGCATTACAAAACGCTCAGTATTTTTCAACAATCCGTTAGTTTAGTTCAGTGCAAACTCGATACGGGTCGAACCCACCAAATACGTGTACATCTCTCTAAATCTGGCCATCCCTTAATCGGCGATTCAATTTATTTAAAACGTATACCTGCTATCGCAAAAAAAATGCCCCCTACTCTTAGAGCAATGGCCCTAGATTTTCTTAGACAGGCATTACATGCGGCCGTACTTGGATTTGAACATCCGATTACCAGGGAATATATGCGATTCGAAACTCCGTTACCCGAAGATATGGCGTCTTTGATAAAAAAATTACAAAACATTAACATATAATAACAATTTATTTTTTAAATCAAAAATAAAAGGATAAGCCTAAAGCATAATTTTATTCATTAATTTACTTTAAAGGGCTGAAACTTAGAAAATTCATATTAAATTTATTATATTTTATTGTTTTTTTTTAAATAGTCTTAATTTGTTATTAACAAAGCCTAATTTTTATGTCATATTTAGGCACGAAAACGTTATTTTAGTTGGTTAAATTTATTAACAATTATAAGTTAATTAAAAATTAATCGAATTTATCAATTAAAAAAAACGTTAAAAATACGTTTTATTTTGACAGGACTAAATTAGTCTGGTATAAAGGATACATATTAGAAATAATTGCTACTACCGCATCAAATAGGCTGCAAACATAAGCAGTAAAAATAAGAATTAAAGTTAAAGATCTACAAAATCTTGAACCGAATATCATTAAGGAGCACAGGATATGGTTTCTTCAACGTTAAAATTGGCCTCTGATACCAACCTAACCCAATATATTCAACATATTCGAAAATTTCCTATTCTAACTTCGGAAGAAGAATTTGCTTTAGCAAATAAATGGAAAAATAATGATGATATTGATGCAGCGCATACCTTAGTTGCTGCACACCTTAGGCTGGTAGTAAAAATAGCTGCTAGCTACAAAGGCTATGGTTTACCTTTAAATGAACTTATCAGTGAAGGTAACATCGGTATGTTACAAGCGGTTCAGCGTTTTGATCCCGACAGAGGATTCCGCTTTACAACTTATGCAATTTGGTGGATTAAAGCAGCAATTCAAGAGTATATTCTTCATAGCTGGTCTTTAGTGAAAATTGGTACAACTGCAAACCAAAAAAAGCTATTTTTTAATTTAAGACGCGTTAAAAGCCAAATTAAAGCGTTTAGCGACAGTGATCTTACACCAGAACAATTACAAATTATTTCAAAAACCTTGGGTGTAAGTAAAGAAGAAGTCACCAGTATGAATCAAAGGCTGAGCGCACAAGATCATAGCTTAAACAGCCCTATTGGCGGTGACAATGATTATAATGAATGGCAAAGTATGCTGGTCGATGACGGAACAAATCAAGAAGATCTTTATGCCGAAAAAGAAGAACTTTTCTCAAGAACCGATTTGCTTCAAGAAGCAATGAAATCGCTTAAACCAAGAGAAAGAGAAATTTTGGTAGAAAGAAGATTAAGAGATAAGCCTGCAACTTTAGAGGAATTATCTCAAATCTATAAAATTTCCAGAGAGCGTATAAGACAAATTGAAGTACGTGCCTTTGAAAAACTTCAACAAATTATGAAAACAGCTACCTCGCACAACAATTCTAGAGGAATATATCCCAACCAAGCTGTTGCTTAGATACTATGTGAACAAAGATGATGGCTCTATGTATATTTTAGAGC
>NZ_CAWUGZ010000003.1:0-6480 GCF_963921845.1 Commensalibacter sp. Nvir
AGTAAGTAACATTGCTAATTAAAAAGCATAAACGAGAATTTTCGACTGCAAAATTGATTTTTATCGTTCAAAGACCATGTAAATCTTGAGTTATACATAGTATAAAATGCAAGTATCAAGAAATAATTTATGCATCAGACATTCCTTACTATGAAGAACGCTAAGACAATAATTTAAGTATTTTAAAGATTTTATTTCTTTCATAATCTTACATTTAAAACCCTTTTTCTTATTTTTTAAAAAATCTCTTTTTTCAAAAAATACGCGTAATATTTTAAAATAAAAAGCTATATTCCTGTTATAAGTAAATCAATAAAATCCAAACTTTCTAAGGTTAAATAACCTTTTAATTATTATTACGAAAAATAGAATCTTAATTATGAAACAATTTCATACTCTTAATCATCTTAGAAAATCAATCCAGAACCTTCCTGCCCCTGAGGATCACTTTGAACAAACGATCCGTCAAAAACAAAACTCTTTATTCAAACCACCAGGAAGTTTAGGAGAACTAGAGAATTTAGTAGCTTGGCTTGCAACATGGCAAAAAAAAATTATCCCTTCGCTTAACCGCGTTCGCATTAAAATATTTGCTGGCAATCATGGTGTTGTTAAAGAAAACGTAACTCCTTATAATCCAAACCTCACAGAACTAAGGGTTGAGCAAATACATAAAAATCATGCAGCCATTAATCAACTTGCAACCGTCGCACAAGCTGAAGTGGAAATTATACGTGTTAACAACCTTTTAGCTACTAAAAATATTTGTGAAGCACCTGCTATGTCTGAAACAAATTTTTTAGAAGCTGTAGAGACTGGTTTTTTTTCTGTCTCTAAAGACATAGATTTACTAGCTTTAGGAGAGGTGGGCATTGGAAACACGACCATTGCCGCCGCATTAAGTGCCGCTCTTTTTGGTGGGGAAGGTGCACAATGGATCAGCAAAGGTGCAGGGAATTCTATTGAATATATGGTAAATAAACAAAAAGCAGTTGAAAAAGCTCTTATGTTGCACCAATCTTGCCTTAATGATCCCTTAGAAGTACTCAGACATTTTGGGGGATTTGAGCAAGCGGCATTGTTTGGAGCTATTTTGGCAGCCAGGCTACTCAACGTACCGGTTTTATTGGATGGTTTTGTCTGTACTAGTGCCGCCGCTGTACTTCAACAATTAAATCCTATAGGACTTTTACATACCAAAATTAGTCATCTTTCTGCTGAAAAAGGCCACTTACTTTTAGCAGGCAATTTAGATCTATACCCTTTGGTGGCTTTCAACATGCGATTAGGAGAAGCAACAGGATGCGCTGTAGTCATCCCCATTTTACGCGGTGCTTTATCATGTTATCAATATATGACCACTAATGGAGATATTGGGTTTTCTTTTTCTGAATAATTAACGGGCTTACAAATTTTACGCCAATTTTATCGCACTCTTTTTTTACATGCGTTTGGATTGGCCAACTCTAGATTTTTTTGCAAGATCCTTTAACTTACGTAATATAAATTTTATTTTTACTCCATAGTATAAAGTATTTTATGCTAAGATTTTCCTAAAGATTTATTGATCCACTTATTATACAAGCTTAAAGGTATTTCTACTAATAAATGCTCTGCGGAGCCACCTTTTAAATGTTGTTTTATAAAAATAATTTTACGCCCTACTTTGAATTATTAAAATTATCATCATCATGGCGCTTTTCTTTTTCTTCTTGTTTTAAGCTCCAGCGACCCACCAATATGTCCCATAATGAAAAAATTATAGCCGACATTGCAAATAAAAGAACGCCTAGTGACATAAAAATAATGACCGCGTCCATGTGAAATCCTATGGGCTAAATTTATGTATAAACTTGTGAAATTTTAAACTTCATTGCAATGGTACATTATTACAAACAAAAACAGCAAGAGGTAATCATACATAGTATGTTTTTTATTTATATTTATTTTACCTCTGGTTGAACAAATAGTGTTTAACTGAACTTATTGAACACACTTTTGGCTTTATTATTACAAATAACATTAAAGAGTAAAATTAAAATAACATTACTTGTAATAAGTTAGTTAAAATAAAATTTTAAACAAATATTAAATTATTTATTTAAAACCTTTGTCTTGGGTAACTCTTGAGCAATATAAGGAGGTAAACAAAAAGACGCACAATGAATTTCTGGCGACCAATAACGCGTCAATCCTAAAATACCTGTTTCAAATGCTCGCTTTTCGATAATTTCACGAGATTGATGAATTGTATTTTTTCCTTTTCCCGCAATGCCTAATGTCATAAATCCCCCAACATAAGTTGGGACGGCGGCAACGTATGCAGAAACATAAGAAAAAAACTTTGCTCGCCTCAAACTAGTTTCTTTTAATTCATCCGCTTGCATAAACGGTACCCCACATTGATTAACAATTAAACCCTGGGACGTCAAAATGCGCGAAGCATTGCTGTAGAACTCATCGGTAAAAAGAACTTCGCCTACTCCAATAGGATCTGTACTGTCAACGATGATAATATCGAAACTTTCACTTTTAGCCTCAGTTACATACTTGATACCATCCCCTATAATCACTTCAGCTCTAGGATCACCCCAACTAGAACCAGCAATTTCAGGTAAAAATTCTTTTGATAACGAAACTACATCGCCATCAATTTCAACCATCACAACGCGCTCAACTGTCTTGTGTTGTAACACTCTTTTTAAAACGCCACCGTCGCCAGCGCCAATAATCAATATATTTTTAGCATTTCCATGTGTTAGCAAAGGTACATGCGCAAGCATTTCTTGATAGACAAATTCATCTTTAGTGGTAATTTGCGTTACCCCGTCAAGAAAAAGTACACGTCCATAAAATTCGTTTTCAACAATTCGAATATCTTGATATTTCGACTGTTTGTGAACAAGTTCTTTATCAATCTTAAAACTTTGTTTCCAAACCTTATAAAGCGTTTCATCTGCCCATTGATTTGTCATAACTATTACCTCTCGTGCCCATATAAAAAAGCCAGGCAGAGTCAAGTTTGCCCAGCTTTTATATTTAAAAAAAAATTATAGAATTATAGGTTTTCTTTACCGCGTCTTTGCTCATCCAAAACAATACGTTCTGGCTCAAAAAAACGTTGAAGCACAGGTATAGCGGTATAAGGATCACAGGCACCACACATAAATATATCGAGAGCAGCAAAGTTACGCTCTGGCCAAGTATGGATTGAAATGTGACTTTCTGCCAAAACAACTACACCCGATACTCCCCCGTTCGGAGTAAAATGATGAAAGTGGCTATGCAAAATAGTAGCACCAGCAGTAACGGCTGCCTCGCATAATATGGAATCAATTGCATTTGGATTATCCAAATTAATTGCATCCCATAAATCAACAAGCAAATGGATGCCAGCAAAACGCATTCCATCGCGAACAATAAAATAATCTTTTCGATCTTCCATATTATGTGAAAGATCTGCCGAAACCTGGTTATTTCTCGGATTTTCCGAGACCATCCCCAGTTGAGCAAGTGCGTTCATATAACGTACCCCCTAACCAGTAGATAGCCTGTTGGGCAAATGCCCCCTTGGGCCAAAGAAAAGCAATAAATTAGAATATACTATTTTGATTAAAAAGTTTTGACTTTAAATTTCCGATTCCAAGTCATTTTAACTTCCTTCAATCAATATATATTCCACGAAATAACGATCCTCGTTATACTTGGGTTACTATATGATCTCTTCTTTTCCGAATCTCAAGTTTTTTTTTAATTAATTGTTTTTAATTAAAACGAGTATTTAATCAATCATGAAAAATTCTTTGTAAAAAAACAAGCAATTTATGAATAATTTCAAGAATTTATATTTTTTACTTGGCGTTGGCAACAGTTAATATTATAACCCTTTATCACTGGAGAAAATTGTTTTCTATTCCCTATGCAAAACAGGATGCATAAGAATATGTTGCCATTTAATTCTGACTATAAGCCTTCTGATGATGAAGAATTTATGAATCCTCTCCAAAAAGAATATTTTAAGAGGAAATTAGAAGCGTGGCGTGACTCGCTTTTACAAGATTCCACAGAAGCCTTAAATCATCTTTCGACAGACCAGACCACTGATATAGATTTAAACGACCGTGCAAGCTCGGAAACAGATAGAGCACTTGAACTTCGTACTCACGATCGAGCGAGAAAACTTCTTGCTAAAATAAATCATGCTTTACATAAAATTGAAGATGGAACCTATGGCTATTGCGAAGCAACAGGAGAGCCTATTAGTTTAAAACGCTTAGAGGCTCGACCCATTGCAACCTTATCTATTGAGGCGCAAGAGCAGCACGAACGAAAAGAAAAAATTTATAGAGACGATCTACCTGTCGATTGATTTTTTATTTCTATCCTTCTGTTATTTCTAACAAAAGGGTAGAAATAACTACATGTTATCGATCAATCTTACCGAGCCTAATTTAGCTGCAGCAATTAACCTTCCGTCTTGACACCATTTCCTAAGCTCAGTCATGGTATTACTATTTACAGCAGCATAATAATCTACTTTAAATCCTTCACTTTCTAGCGTTTGTACAGCTTCCTCTAAAACTTTTGAAATGTTTTGATTGTTCTGAATTTTTTTATAACTATTTTGTAATGTTTTATAAAGAAGTGATGCTTTTTCATGTTCGTCAGGAGTTAAAAATTTATTTCTTGATGATTTCGCCAAACCGTTTTTTTCTCGAACAATAGGTACACCAAAAATAGTTACTGGTATGTTTAAATCTTCAACCATTCTTTTAATCACTTGAAGTTGCTGCCAATCTTTTTCGCCAAAACAAGCAATAGTTGGCTTAATTAATGAAAATAAACGATTCACGAGTGTGGCCACTCCGGAAAAATGTCCTTTTCGTACAGCCCCTTCCCAATTCAACGCGGGTCCTTCTATAACAATGCGCGTACAGAAATTTTTAGAGTAAATATCATGAGCTTTAGGCAGCCAAACTAAATCCACTTGATTTTTTTCTAACAAGCGAATGTCATTTTCTTCAGTTTTAGGATAACGCAGGTAGTCATCCAATTGATCAAATTGCAATTGATTAACAAATATTGTTACTATACAATAATGGGATAATTCTTTTGCCTTTTTAATAACGGCAATATGCCCTTCATGAAGAGCACCCATGGTTGGCACGAGAGCAACTGAATGGTTTTGTAATTGGCTTCTTGATTGCAAAAATTCTTGTAATGTATGCGCAACAATCATTTTTTTCTCACTATTTCAATTTTTATAAATAAATAAGATTAATAATAAATCTTTTTTCATTAGGTATAGCTTTTGTCTGTAACAAGCATTAAACTGTTGACACATTAACTATCTATATAAAGTCAAAGTAACAATAAAAATTAATCTCCGTTAAGACAAAATGAGTTTCTAGTTAAATTTTTAGAAAGAGATAGTTTTACATGATCACCTTTCGTAGACTACCTTTTCTTACTACGTTAGCATTATTAACTTTTTTAGCCTCTTGCAGTGGCCCCAAGTCTAACCTAAAAACAACTACTAATCGTTATGAAAACAAAATTAATAATCCTTATTATAACGATAGAGTCCCTGACTTTGCATTGCAAAATTATGAACCTTTTTCAAGGCAAGAAACTGTTGCATTGGCATTACGGGAATGGAGACTTTTTGGACAACCAATTATAGATTATGACCCTTTATACCATCCAGAACCCACTAGTCCAGAAGTTAAAGAAGAACGTATGCCGGGTTTATGGCAACGTGTAGGTGAATATTGGTGGATAGGTATGGATCCTGGCGTTATAGAAGGAAGTTACACAGGTAAGCATACTGCAAATGGCGAAGTATTTGATTTTAGACAGGATGGTCATTATGCTTGGTCTGCAGCTTTTATTTCTTATCTTATGCGTATAGCTGGTGCTAACAATCGTTTTCCTTATTCGCCTAATCATTCCACTTATATTAATGCTGCAGCTGAAGGTACTTCTGCTGTTTTACAAGCACAAGATCCTGCCGTTTATGCACCTATGTTGGGAGATCTGATATGCACCGCTCGAGGAAAAAACAGAGATGCGATCAAATATTCAAGTTTACCAACCCCTTACACTTTTCCAGCGCATTGCGGTATTGTTGTTACAACACAACAAAATGCTCCACCCTTCGGGCAAGAAATAAGCATTATTGGTGGGAACGTTAACGACTCAGTCGCTTTAACTCATGTACCAGTTGATAATACGGGGAAATTGGCCACTGCAGAAGGTACAAGCTACGATTCACGCTATCCATGGTGTGTCGTATTAAAAGTTTTGTATGATGCAGAGGCTTCACCTTCTTCACATGATTAATTTTTATGTTAAAAAAACAGATGGGTAATTATTAATTAAACGTTTCAATCCCATAAAGCTGTACAACTCTATAAAGATTTATTATTTCATCGCCTATAATAACTTCAAACTAACTCCTTACACTGCTTAGATTTATAT
>NZ_CAWUGZ010000004.1:0-3536 GCF_963921845.1 Commensalibacter sp. Nvir
TTATTAAGCAGTATTAAGCATTATGTATAGAAAAAAATTTCTTTTTTTATTAATTCATGTGTTCATTGTATTTAAAAAAATTAGTTTAACATTTTTTTTGCAGCTTTAAGAGTATTTTGTAACAAACAAGCGATGGTCATAGGGCCAACACCACCAGGAACTGGCGTAATTTTAGAAGCAATAGCGATTGCCTCATCAAAAACAACATCGCCTATTAACTTCGTTTTTCCGTTTGTTGTTTCAATTCGATGAATTCCGACGTCTATGACGATGGCACCCGGTTTGATCCAAGAACCTTTCACGAGTCCTTGGCACCCTGTAGCCACTATAAGGATATCTGCCTGTCTCGCCAATAGTTCGGGATGTACGGTATCAATGTGAGCAATGCTTACAGTGCAATTTTGATTTAACAAAATTTGAGCCATTGGCTTGCCCATAAGGTTCGATGCACCAATAATTACTGCATGTAATCCTTTTAATGGTGGAGCTTCTTTTTGTAAAAGATACATACACCCTAAAGGGGTGCAAGGAACAAAACCGTCTTGATGACCAAGAGAAAGTTTGCCTGTGTTGTAGGCTGTTAAACCATCCACATCTTTGCTTGGAAGTATGGCTTGAATAATAGTGTCGGTATTTAAATGTTTAGGTAGAGGTAATTGAACTAAAATCCCATGAATATCTGTATCTTGGTTCAATCGTTTAATAAGTTTTACAAGTTCTTCTTCTGTTGTTTTTTCCGGTAAAAGGTGCATGAAAGAACGCATACCTACAGCATGCGTTTGTTTGGTTTTATTTCGAACATACACCTCGCTAGCCGAATCGTTTCCTACTAAAATAACGGCCAATCCAGGAGTAATACCGGAAATTTGTTGCAAATTAATGACATCCTGCTTGATTTGCGTGGTCAGGCTTTCTGCGTACACTTTACCGTTAATTAGTTTTTGATCACAATTTTTTTTTAAAATCATTGTATTCAACTGTTTAAAAGAGAATGTTCCAAAAATTTGAACATTTATGCTAAATCCTTCTTTTTTTGTTGTTCTTCTATATCCCATTCGTTGGCGATTGCAGCAATAATACCGTTTCCTAGTACACTGGTTGCTGTTCGTGCCATATCTAAGAATTGATCAATACCCACAATTAATAGTAATCCTGCTTCAGGAATACCGAATCCAGGCATAACGGCAGCAAGCATTACAGTAGATGCTCTTGGAACGGCAGCAATTCCTTTACTGCTGATCATCATAACGAATAACATCATTAATTGTTTTTCTATAGGCATATGTATACCGTACGCTTGAGCAATGAACAAAGCAGCAAAAGAGATGAAAACCATTGTGCCACATAGATTAAAGCTATATCCTAAAGGTACAACAAAAGCTGATATTCTTGGTGAAACACCAAATTTTTCTAATTGTTCTAAGAGTCTTGGGAAGGCTGATTCACTGCTGGCAGTGGCAAAGCCTACCAGCACAGGTTCAGAAATAAAGGGCAAAAGGCGGAACACCTTTTTACCCATCATAACGTATCCAGTTCCTATTAAGATAGCCCACATAATAAGAACGGTAAAATAAAATTCCAATAAATATAGGCCATAACTGCCTATAATATGAATTCCATTGCGGGCTGCGATAGAAAGCAAGGAGGCAAACACTACCAAGGGAACAGTTTTCATTACGATATCTGTTATTCTCAGCATAATTTTGGCTAAACCATCCATCCAGTTTTTAACTAACTGACAGGTTTCTCCTGGTAAAGCTGTTAGTGCTAAGCCAAAAAGTATAGAAAATACTACCAGTTGCAAGATGTCATTTTTAGCCATAGCATTAATGGCGCTGTCTGGTACAATATGCAAAATAAACTGAACAATGTCGAAATGATATTCCGAGTGAAAAACATTTGTCGAGGGTAAATCACTTGTAAAACTGAGACCCGGTTTAATAATATCGGCAGAAATCATTCCTACCCCTAAGGATACAAACGATATAATAAAAAACCATAAAATAACTTTAAGGCCAATACGTTGAATAGTATGGGCATCTTGAACGCCTGCGATACCAGAAATAAGTGTTGCGAGCACTAATGGGGCAACAATCATTTTGATTAATCTAAGGAATAAATTAACAATTAATTCCGAAGTAACAATAATTGGTTTGGTAAAAGCGTCACCTAACGAATGACAAAGCAAGCCCAAAATAAGTCCTGCAATCATAGATACAGCCAAAGCGATTGCATGTTTTAAAAGAGAATTAGAAGGTGGTGTCGGGTGAGTTTCATCATGTGTTTCTGCCATACTATATTAATTCCTTTGTGATCGCTTGAATAGATTAAACTTTTAAAAAAAACATAATCAATGTGTCAAATTAATTTTTTTAAACGCAGCAGGCCAAATGCTGCAATAGAAACCATACATTTAATTTCATTATCTGTGATCATGCGTTCAAAATCGGCTAAAAGTATGGTATGACAAGACATGTTTTGCTCGGTTGCTTCTCGTTTTGTGCGATATTGTGTGAGGTCAGTGGCTAAAAAAACATGGCCTTTTTGTGATGTATATCCAGCACCTTGGTAGAATGAACCTGCGTGTACAATTTTCCCTGCGCGTAAACCCGTTTCTTCTTCTAATTCACCTCTAGCAACCATTTCAGGGGTGGCATCTGGTTTAAGTTCCCACATCCCCATAGGGAGTTCCCAAAGAAATTCTCCGACAGGATAGCGATATTGTTTAATTAGCGTAATCATTTTTTGATTATTTTGCTCGCTAACAGCAGCAATAACTGCAAATTCATTACGCTCAACAATACCAAACAGACCCTCTAGGTTATCCGCATAACGTATTATATCTTCTCGAATTTTTAGCCAGCGGTTTTCATAGGCAATGCGTGAAGATACAGTGGTTATACCTCCCTTGTCAGGTTGACCAATTTGTTTTTTTTGCTTCATAAAATTGTCCCCCTTTTTAAGGTTTTTTTATTAGTACATAAAATTTCAAGAATTATTGGTTTGTTTTCTTTTTTCGTACAAATTTCGAAAATTTATACGTTGTAGAAAGATAGGGGGTAAATTGCTTTCTCTTGATATATTAAGAATAATATTTCTCATTTCAGGAAAAACCAAAGTGGGTGTTTCAACCATTAACAACTCTTCAAACTGAGGGTGGTTCAGATTATTTAAAGATGTGATTGCCCCGTATTTAAGAACGATTTCGAATATACAAATCTGGGTGTCTTTAGCCTTGTCTTCATTTGTAAACATACTAGAACAAGAAATGCTGGTAACAACTTCAAAATCTGGGCTGTTTTGATTGAGTTGGTTAGCATTTACGTCCACTTTTACAATAAGTTCTGGTGATTTTGGTATAATATTAAAAATGTAGGGGGAATTAGGAATTTTTACGTATAATTCTTTAATATATTGTGTAGTAATAGATAAATCGGGGGCGGCTGTTTTAGAGGGTAATTCATCGGGGCTCATGAGATCTCGCTTTCATAAAAAATTAAAAAGTTAAAAAGATTAAATAAGATAATTGTATTGTC
>NZ_CAWUGZ010000005.1:0-5280 GCF_963921845.1 Commensalibacter sp. Nvir
CAAATACCACTTACATCTGTTTTAGACCACATATCATCAGCATTGTTATTTTTATTGGTCGTTCCACTGACTATTGAAGCATTTGACAGCCTAAGATGCATTGAGCGCCTAACGTCACCATTTGAGCTGATATTTGGTCTCGAAACCTTGATAGCCTGCAAAGTCGGTTTGAACCTTTCTCCTGTGCTGGGCTTTCTGAGTCTGTCAAAAAATGGAACTGATCCATTTTTAGGGAGACCCTGAAATTTCCACATTAGTTTTACAAATTCATCATTGACCAGAAAAAAAAAGAGGAAAGACAAATAAATATTAGGATATAGAAACTAACTTGTACTTGAGTCGAAAATGCTGGTTGGGAAGCATTGCGAGGGAGAGATGTTTTAGATGTTTCCAGTTTTTTAACTTCTTCTTTTTCACCAGTTTTGCTGTGATCTTTTATCTTCAGTTCAGTTGCACTACCTGTATGTAATTGATGTTTAGGAATGATTGAATAATTTTAAAAAAAGTAATTACGGATAGTGATAACAATAATGTCAAAAAATTTTCATTTTGGAAAGTTTTTGAAAATCAATTAAAATTTGATTTCATCAAGAAGATCTTCCCCATTAAAAAAATGTTCTAAAGAATGTAGAACTTTAAAGCCTGTTTTTTCCGAAGTTTCAAATGTGGCACCTGCTGAATGTGGAGTAAGAACCACATTGGGTAAACTGATCAGACTTGGCGGAACGTGAGGTTCATTCTGAAAAACGTCTAAACCTGCACCTGCAATTTTCTTTGTTTGTAAGGCCTCAATCAGTGCGGTTTGATCAATGGTTGTTCCACGACCAATGTTAATTAAAAAGCCTTGTTTACCAAGGGCTTCAATAACTTTTTGATTTACAGCGTTTTTTGAATTAATACCACCACTTGCAGCAATAATAAGGATATCGGATCGCTTTGCTAAATCCTCAAGAGAAGGTATAAACTGCCAAGAGACGTCATGGTGTTCGTGGCGAGCCGTGTAGCAAACTTCATTTTCAAAAGCCTCCAGACGTTTTGCAATAGCTTTGCCGATAGGTCCCATACCCATAATCCCCACTTTTTTATGGGAGACAGAATACCCTTGTAAAGGGAATAAGCCTTTTTCCCATCCCCCCTGTCTTAAGAATTGGTCACGAAGTATAATTTGACGTGAAACGCATAGTAATAATGCTATGGCCATATCCGCAACATCGGCAGTAGGAACATTAGTTGCAATACTGACTTTTATATTCCTTTTTTTAACGGTTTCTATGTCAATATTATCATAGCCAACCCCGTGGACTGTAATAAACTTTAAATTAGGAAGTTGGTCTAACATTGTTTTGGGTGCACCAATAGCTCCATTCGTAATGATGGCGTCTATGTTTTCTAGAGTTTTGTGATCTTCAGGAAATTTATCAAGAGAAAGATAAACAGTGAAAGAAGCATTAATACGACTTTGAATTTTTTTGCAAAGTGGAATTAGCTGTAAAATTTTATGTTTCATAAGATTATCTTTCTAACTGTATGATTGTTTTGTTATCTAATTTTTTATCAGGGGATATTGTTTAATTTTATAATACTATAGTTAAAAATTTTTTCTATTTTTACAGTGTTTACGCAATGTTTCTGAGCATAATGAACAAAAATATTGTATTTACTAGTAGTTTCAATAAACTATCTTGGACAGAAAGGGGTTAATTTTTTAATGAATAATGAGGAAATAACAATGAAAACTAAAACAAAGTGGCTTGCAGTGTCGGCTAGTTTATTGAGTATTTTTTTAGTAAATAGTACTGTTTTTGATGCGCATGCTCAGGGCATATTACAAAATTTACAGCAGCATGAAGATAATTTACATAATAGGTTGACGCAATACAATCAAGCGATACACGAAAGAATTCAAAGAGGCCAAGAACGTGCAGATCAATATGAAAACATGCCCTTTGATCAGCGTCAACGTTTAGAAGATCAACGTCAACAATTTAATGATCGTATGCAGCAACAAAAAGGCAGAATGGATCAATATAAAAACATGCCCTTTGATCAGCGTCAACGTTTAGAAGACCAATGTCAACAATTTAATGATCGTATGCAGCAACAAAAAGGTAGAATGGATCAATATAAAAATATGCCTTCAGATCAACATCAACATTGGCATAATTTCAGACACGATACCAAACGTAATTTTCATGATTTAAATAGGCCAAATAGGTAAAATTTTTATCCGTAATATTTTAATTGATCCAATAACCATCAAGTAATTTTATAGTTAAAGGATCAATTGTGCTCCTTTAACTATAATTTATTTTCTTCTTTTTCTCGAAGAACCATTACTTGTTTTAGGAAGTGGTGCGACTCCAGCAACATTCTTTCTTTTTCTCTTATCAAATTCACCTCTGGTTTTTTCTCTATCTTTTTCCCTGATTCTTCCTTTCTCTTTCCCCAACGATTTATTTGAATATCCTTTTGATGGTTTTCTTGGTTGAAAGCCAACTTCCGGTGAAGAAGAATAAATTTTGATATCTTCGTTTTTGTTGTTGGTAATATTTTGAGTAAAGTCAGCGGCTTTATTTTCAGCAATTTCAAATTTTGTTACTTTGTCAGTGATTCGAATATCGCCGATATCCCTTTTTTGTATATTACCTACGTTGCACAGTATGGGAATAAGCCATTTAGGGTCTGCTTTATTGTGGCGTCCGATAGGAATTTCAAACCAGCTACTGCCTTGAAAACTTTTTGAAAAAGGTTTTTTATCTCTACGAAATTCTCTATCTACATTTGAAGAACGTCTGTTGTCTAAGGCGACTGTGGTTATTTCTTCTGGATCTGGAATAGTGGAACGATAAAGGCTGACAACAGCGTTTGCTAATTCTGATAAAGAGAATTGTTCTGTTAATTTTTTTACCAACTCTTGATCCTCAGCAGATACATCTTTGCAGTTGGATAATACAGGATGATTTAAAAGGCGCTGATTGTCTTTTTCACGTATAGAAACAACGCTTGGAGGATTTTCCCAAACGGCAGTAATTTTAGCCTTTGCTAATAAACGTTCGGCGCGATGGCGTTGATTGTTTGGTACAACAAGAGCACATATTCCCTTACGTCCTGCCCTGCCTGTACGTCCAGAACGATGTAAAAGTGATGCGGGGTTGGTTGGCAAACTTGCATGAATGACAAGGTCCAGCATAGGTAAGTCCAATCCCCTTGCGGCAACATCCGTTGCGACGCAAACTTTTACTTGACCGGTACGTAAACTCTTAATGGCGTGGTTACGTTCGTCTTGACCAAGATCTCCTGATAGAGCAACGCACGAAAAACCACGTTCTATTAAAGTGGATTGCATGTGTCTAACCAACTCTCTGGTAGCACAAAAAACCATTGCGGTTGGACTATCGATATAGCGAATTAAGTTGATAATTGTGTTGTCTATTTCTTTTGGATGAGAAACCGTTGCATGATATTCAATATCCCTGTGTTGTAAACTAGACACGGTATTAATACGTAAAGCATTTTTTTGGTAACGACGAGCAAGCGATTCGATTTCTTTGTCAATGGTGGCGGAGAAAAGAAGCGTTCTATGTTCATTGGAGCACGCTGAAAGAAGTTCTTCCAATTCGTCTCGAAAGCCAAGATCCAACATTTCGTCAGCTTCGTCCAAAACCATGACTTGCAGATGAGACAGATCTAAATGACGCCTGCGCACGTGATCGCAAAGTCTGCCGGGGGTACCGACGACAATATGCGTTCCACGTTCTAAAGCAGAAGCTTCTTTTCTGACATTCATACCGCCGATACACGTAATGATTTTTGCTCTGGTGTCTTCGAAGAGCCAACATAACTCTTGGTGGACTTGTAGGGCAAGTTCTCGTGTTGGGGCAACAATAAGGGCTTGAGGTGCGCGGGAAAAATCAAATTGAAGATTGCTTCTTAATAGTGTATGGGCCATGGTTAAACCATAGGCAACTGTTTTTCCTGATCCAGTTTGAGCGGAAACAAGAAGGTCTTGATCCGGGTTTTTGATTTCCAGGACAGCCTCTTGAACAGGAGTAAGAGAAACATACCCCTTGCGATTAAGAGCTTGAGCAAGAGAAGAATTTATTTTAGTAAGCGGCATATAAAAATCCGATAAGGGTTGTTTTTTGGAATAAAAATTGATTGGTTTGAACCAAATAGCTTTTTAGCGATATAGGCAATTGATATACAAAAAAGGATTACAATCAAACGTGTTGCAAAGATAAAAGATTCATTTAGACCTAAGTTACGATGGAAAGGTGTTTTTTTATGAAATAGCAACCTGTTGTGATCTCTAAAAAGTGAAGATGCCTGCAAGTAGATGTTTGCTTGAGGCATAACTATACTATAGATATTCAATTTTGGAAAAAACATCAAGGAGTCGATTTATGAAACGTTCTGAAATTAATAGAGCGATCAAAGAAATGCAACATATGATTGAAAAAGTTGGGTTTTCTTTACCGCCTTTTTGTGCATTTACTCCACAAGAGTGGCAGACTAAGAATCATGAGTATGATGAAATTAGAGATAATATGTTAGGATGGGATGTTACTGACTACGGCAAAGGAGATTTTGATAAAATCGGTTTTTCGTTGATAACGTTACGTAATGGCAATATGAAGAATAAGAAATACACCAAAACCTATGCCGAAAAATTATTATATTTAAAAGAAAGTCAATATGCGCCTATGCATTTTCATTGGCAAAAGATGGAGGACATTATTAATCGTGGGGGTGGTAATGTGTTAATACGCGTGTATAATTCAACACCCGAAGGGCAATTTGATAAAGTTAACCCTGTCAAAGTCAATTGTGATGGTCGCGAATTTTTTGTTGAACCAGGCAGCCAAGTTCGATTAACTCCTGGAGAAAGCATTACTGTTTACCCCTATATGTATCATGATTTTGAAGTTGAAAAAGGAACAGGTCCTGTACTTTTAGGGGAAGTGTCCATGTGCAACGATGATACAAACGATAACCGTTTTTATGAAGCTTTGGGTCGTTTCCCTAAAATTGAGGAAGATGAAGCACCTTATCGTTTATTGTGTAATGAGTATCCCCCTGCAACATAGTTTTTCAAACTATTTATAGTTATGTATAAATACAATATATAAAAATAAAATAATTTTACGTATGTTTGATTAATTTTCAGCGCAGAAATAGGCTTGTTAAAGATGAGTTCTTGGAAAATATAAATTTTTTATCTTTCTCTGTTGGTTAAAAAACACCCATCAAAGACAAGTGGAAAAATATTGAGTTTATTAC
>NZ_CAWUGZ010000006.1:0-5643 GCF_963921845.1 Commensalibacter sp. Nvir
CTCCTTATATTTTTCATTAAAAAGAAAATTTAATTTCAATAAATTGTATATTTATTACCTTAATTCTTTTATAGATTATAAAATAAACAAATATAAGGTTCGACTTGCTAACAAATAAACTTAATGTAGAACAGATTAAAAACATAAATTAGAAGCATATAAACGCCAGACAACAATGAATACTACGAAAAGTTCTTGAAAGAGAAAAAGTTACTGTTGCAGACTGAGTGAAATTAACCAATGTTTCTACGTTATCTTGAACAAAAAGATTATCTGTAGTGTGTACATACCTTCGCTGCCTCATTAAGCAAGAATAGTACAGAGACAGGATAATGTTTCTCAAAAAATGGTCTCACAGATTATACTGCTTCTTGGTTGGTGAAAAGGAAACTGTTTTTACTTAAAACGGCAGTACGAACGCAGTTTTTGCAACGTTACTAAACAAAACAAAAAAAAACCATAGTGAGTGTCAGTACTTACTTCACCAATTTACTACGCAATTTTCTTTATAAGATCATTTTGCTGGGCAATATTTTTCAAAAAATAGTAAAAATTTGGTAGGATCATTAATACTCTAGGTATTAGAAGATATATATTTTAACAAAGCATTTATTGATATTGATGGTTTTAAACTCGAATGCGGCTTCATTGAACGTAACATATTATGCGCAGATAGTGTTAAAGGTGCCCGAAATAAAGATGCTGGAACATCATTCTAACCAAAAGCTCATAATTCGGTCCAATTAACCCTCATCCTCTGCATACCTTATACTTAATTAATCACATCATCTTAGGTTCGGCATAAAAAACTTTCGTCAAAACCTTTGTGAATTATGTATTTTTTACCACATTCGACCAAACCGTTCCATGACGATCAAATATATTTAATGCTATTTAGTTAAAGCTCTTTCTGTTATGATTCCCTCGCAATCTTTGTTACACCGATATACCTAGACGTTTTACAATCTGTATTGTATACTTCATTTTCATTACTAATTTTTTCTATGATCAAGCAAATAAAAACTCACGTATAGCATTTTATTTTTTCTACTGCTTTGGTTGGGTATCAGTAAATAACCGAGCATTAACCATAAAGTTTCATAATATACAAACTAATTACCCAGCCTCTAATTCCACCCAGTATTTTTCCAAATGTCTTTTATTTATGCTTGTCAATGTATGATTTTCTTATTTTTTTACATCAAAATATAAAAAATTCTATTATTTGAAATAGTTTATTTTAGATAAAAATTTATTTACGTGCGTTAAATTTTAATCACAATTTTATTACTATACAAAAAGATGAAAAAGGAGAAAATATATAGCAAAAGCTTTTATTTTGTAATCATCCTTTAATTAATTTATGTTTGGTAATCTATGCAAAAGTTAAAAGAATTACTAGTCAGTATTGACGGCGGTGGAACTAAAACAATTGTGCAAATTGCAACTTTAGATAGAAAAATCTTAGGAGAAAGAAAGGGTGGGCCTGTAAATATTGCTAGTGATTCAAAAGGAAGCTGGAATTCAGTTATAACAACATTACAAAACCTATTAGAGCATCTTAGTTTAAACCCATCAGATATTTGTTTATATGGAGGAGGTGGATTTGCAGGTGCAGAAGTGCCCTCTGCAGTTGAACAATTTATGAGTATTTCTCATGGGTTTGAAAAATTGCTTATAGAAACAGATGCCTATACCTCTTGCTTAGGGGCACATAATGGACAAGATGGTGCTATTGTTGCTGTCGGAACTGGAACCGTAGCTTACGCTATTGCAGGAAAGAAAACGAAAAAATTAAGCGGTTGGGGTTTTCCTCAAGATGATCAAGGTGGAGGGGCTTGGATAGGGTTAAAACTTATTTCTCAAATGTTACAAGCGATGGATGGACGTCGACCTAAAACGCATTTGACGGAAGGGTTGTTTACCTATTTAAAGAAACAAGGTCATGATCCAATGATATGGGCTGTTGGTGCACAGCCTACTCAATTTGGATCCCTTATTCCATGGATTATTCAAGAGGCAAATTCTGGATGTCCAGAGGCTAATAAACTGTTAGATAAAGCCGCTGAAGTTATTTCACATTTGGCAGATAGTCTTTTAAAAGACGAATTTTCCAATCTTCCCTTATGCCTCTTAGGAGGATTGTCTGAAATTTTGATCCCCAGAATGACCAAACCTATACGAAATATTATCGTCCCTGCTAAAGGTACACCGCTTGATGGTGCTTTTCACTTGGCATCAGAAGCCTATCATACAAAAAAGTATTAAATATTATGGAAGTTATTATTCGTCCTGGCCCAGAACAAACTGCCCAACTAGCGGCTCTCTTTATAGCTCATGAAATAAAACAACATTCTAAATTAGTTCTTGGATTGGCCACAGGCAGAACAATGGAGCGTATTTATGCTATTTTGGTCAATATGCATAAAAATGACGGGTTGGATTTTTCTAAATGTTATAGTTTTAATTTAGACGAATATATTGGCCTCCCAACCGAGAATAAAAATTCATATCGAAGCTATATGAATTATCATTTGTTTCATCACATCAATATTAATATGATCAATACCCATGTTCCCAATGGAATGGCAAAAGATTTGAAGGCTGAAGCAAAAAACTACGAAAAACAAATTCAAAAATTAGGGGGTATCGATTTACAGCTATTGGGCATTGGTGAAACAGGGCACATTGGTTTTAACGAGCCTTTATCTGCACTAATGTCGAGAACCCGTGATAAGAGTTTAACCCCTCGTACACGCAAACAAAATGCAGAAATGTTTGGTGGAGATCCTAATAAAGTTCCGACCAGAGCCCTAACCATGGGAGTAGGTACAATTTTAGAAGCACGTTCTATTTTATTAATAGCTTTAGGAAAAAGTAAGGCTTCTATTTTAGCAAAAGCTATTGAAGGTCCCATTACATCCATGATTAGTGCTTCAGCATTACAACTTCATTCTTCTTGTAAAATCTTAGTTGATGAAACCGCAGCCTCTAATTTATCCGGTCGTAAATATTATGATTGGGTTTTTCAAAATGAACCAGAATATGCCCACTATCGCTAGTTTCTTAAATTTTATTCATTGTTAATAAAAGGTAAAGAATATGTCAAATCAACCTTCGTCTAATATTCTACAACATACAACAAAGCCTTTAATTATTGTTGGCATATTATTTTTTGTAATTGGATTTTTTACTTGGATTAACGGGCCGTTAATTCCGTTTGTAAAAGTTGCTTTTACGCTTAATGATTTTAATGCTTTTTTTATTTTATTTGCTTTTTATATATCTTTTTTCATATTCTCGTTGCCAGCTTCCTGGGTATTAAAAAAAACTGGAATGAAAAATGGACTAAGCATTGCGTTATTAGTAATGGCAATAGGGGCTCTAATTTTTGGTCAGTTTATTAAATTTCACTGGTATTTAGGAGTATTAATTGGTTTGTTTGTTATTGGTATAGGATTGGCTTGCTTGCAAACAGCGGTAAATCCTTACGTAAGTATTTTAGGACCCATTGAAAAAGGTGCTCAAAGACAAGCCATGATGGGTATTTGTAATAAAGGAGCTGGCATTCTTGCCCCAATAATATTCGGCTTATTTGTTACAAATATTGGTGGCATACAAAATAGTATCAATGCAGCCACATCAGCAGCAGAAAAAATGGGGATTATTTCTGCTTTTGCTAATAAAGTTTATTATCCATATATGGGTATGGCTGTAATTTTATTGTTGGTTGCTTTTGCAATTTATCGATCCAATTTACCAGAAATTAAAAATGAGGATGACGGCCAACAAAATAGAAGCAAGGGCGGTATACCCACTTCACCCCGTTTATGGTTTGGCGTTTTATGTATTTTTGTTTATGTAGGTATAGAGGTATTAGCCGGTAGCGTCATTGGCACCTATGGTGAAGGATTTCATCTTCCTGTTGATACAACTAAATTTTTTACCTCATTTACTTTAATTGCAATGTTAATTGGATATTTTGCAGGAATTATTATTACCCCAAAAATTCTTTCTCAAGAAAGCTATCTTGTAGTTTCAAATCTTTTAGGGATTATCTTTGCCGTTGGTGCATGGTTAACTACCGGCTATACGTCCGTTACTTTTATTGCTTTGTTAGGTTTTGCTAATTCAATGATGTGGCCTGCCATTTTTCCAATTGCTATTCGTGGTTTAGGTGAACAAACCGCCAGTGGTTCTGCGTTAATGATTATGGGAATTTGTGGAGGAGCTATTATTCCAGAAATTTATAGCTATTATATAGAATTTTTGAATTTTCAGACTGTTTTTGTAGGTATAGCCATCATTTGTTATGTTTGTATGGGATGTTATGGAATCTACGGCTATTTAGATTTAAAAAGAAGTAAAACGGCTCATTCTCTTTTTATTAAAAAAAACGTATAAAAACTAAGATATCTACAAAATTGTATTGTTTTACAAATTAGAGGCATCGTGGAAAGCCTCTTTTTCAATAAAGTATTTATATATTAATAGTTCAAAGTCTGCTTGTGTTGATCCTGCACAATTGTATTATTACAATATTGTTGCAGGTTCTATTAATAGACACGTTTACTGAGGGAGTGAAACCGATACTCCATGGATCGCATGGAGACTATTAAAAAAATTTTCACACTACTTTTATACACGATAGGAAATTATAACTATTTTATTTAGAGCTATTAATGACTTGAGCATGAAATACTTAATATTTTCATGCCAACGAAGAGAATTATTAAATCTTCAAGACATAAAAAAAGCTTATTTAAAAGAACCTGTTGTTAGTAAAACTAATTGATTGCTCAGCCTTTTTTTTACTTTATTAAAACCTGAATTATTCAAGAAAAAATTTATTTCTATATTATTTAAAATACCAGGATTACTCCTAAAATAAATTATATTAATTAGGCAATCTCTTGGTTAACCAAAGTTAAAAGTCGAGTAAGTTTAAAACCATATCACAGATCAAGCTCTGCGATTGTTTCATTTAACACCTACGCATCAAAAATTTATACCAGGGAAATGCTACGGAAAAAATTAAAGAGCAACAACTAGAATTAGCTGGAGCTTTGCGCAACGATGATAAAGCTTTTGCGGAAATAACTCTTGATATTTCCCATATTTGCCCTACTAATTTTCGTTTAACCTATTGGTTATTTAAATCGTTTTTTTGCAATTGATTCTAGGCGTGGCAAAAGGATAAAAGAAAGCTTTAATAGACCAAATGGTTATAGGATTTTTATTAAAATTACCAATCCGAAAATACAAGTAACATTTAGTAAAAAGTGTTTTAACCTTAAATCAAGCTTTTCATAATGCTTTGATTCACGAGGTTATTTTTTTCTGAAACCACCCTTTTATTGAGTAAAAATCCTGCTTGTAGATCAAGGATTGTTAAACCAACTTGACAGTGCACGAGATAAACGTGCGAACTTTATAAATATGAATACAAAATCCCACGCAAAACAAATCTAGATCATAGGCAAACAAATAATTTAATAATTTATGCTACAACTAAAAAATCATACTAAGTAATTTCTTGAAAAAGTTTTTTACAAAGTCAAATTGTTTGTATTGATGTCTATTGAAACAGATAAAGCACTTTTTTAAAGAATAAATATCGTTAATCTTTTTATGTACGTAAAC
>NZ_CAWUGZ010000007.1:0-23355 GCF_963921845.1 Commensalibacter sp. Nvir
CTGTTTCGCTTAACGATTTGGAAGGAGGTAACGTACCTGGAACAACGACCGAATACGCAGGCACCCTTCCCATGAATACTTCTCCTGTACGACGATCAATAATTTTAGTTGATGCACTTATAAAAACGCCCATAGACAAAACACTGCCTTGCTCAATCACGACACCTTCAGCCACTTCACTGCGCGCGCCAATAAAACAGTTGTCTTCAATAATTACGGGAGAAGCTTGCAAAGGTTCTAACACCCCGCCAATACCAACCCCACCACTGATATGACAATTTTTACCAACTTGTGCACAACTTCCAACAGTTACCCATGTATCTATCATAGTGCCCGAATCTACATAAGCACCCACATTAACAAAGCTGGGCATTAAAACTACATTAGGAGCAATATACGCTGAGCGCCGCACAACAGCCCCAGATACTACACGAAACCCACCCTTTGTATAATCGCTTTGATCCCAACCTGTCAGTTTTAACGGCACTTTATCAAAAGAACACATGCCTGTTTCCGACTTCATATTGTAATTTTCATTTAATCGAAACGATAATAAAACTGCTTTTTTAATCCACTCGTGAATTATCCAGCCTTTTTCTGAAGGAACCGCTACCCTAAGTGCCCCTGTATCCAATAAAGAAAGCACCTGTTCAACACTCTCCCGCCCTTCACCTTTAGTTTGAGGAGATAAAGACGCTTTTTCTTGCCACAATTTTTCAATTTTCGATTGCAAATTAGAATAATCGTTCATGCTTACTATACCTTAAGTTAAAATTTTATAAATTCATGATTTAGAAGTATGTCCACGTATTAACGTCCCAGAACCGCCTTCAGTAAATAACTCTAATAAGCATGCGTGTGGCACACGTCCGTCCATAATGACCGCTGCCTGTGCACCAGATTTCACTGCCTGTAAACAAGTTTCAATCTTAGGGATCATTCCCCCGGATATTACACCTGTAACGATTGCTTCTTTAGCTTCTTCTTCTGTTAATTCGGGAATTAAATTGCCTTTTTTATCCATAACACCGGGAACATCGGTGAGCATAAAGAGTCTAGATGCACCTACTGCCCCTGCAATACCACCTGCAACTGTATCCGCGTTAATATTATAAGTTTGTCCATGTTTGTCCATACCTATAGGCGCAACCACCGGAATTAATCCAGATCCAGAAAGAGCATAAATAACTCTTGGATCAATATTAACTGGCTCTCCTACTAAACCCAAATCAATAATTTTTTCTTTTTTAAGCGAATCATCCCAAACCTGTTTAGTTAATTTACGAGCTTCAATTAATCCACCATCTTTACCTGATATTCCTACAGCTAACACTCCAGCTTGATTTATGAGCGTAACAACCTGTTTATTAACCGTTCCTGCTAACACCATTTCAATTACATCAATGATAGCTTCGTTGGTAACCCTCAAGCCATCAACAAAGGTCGTTTTAACTTCCATACGTTCAAGCATTTTGTTAATTTGTGGTCCACCACCATGCACAACCACTGGGTTGATTCCAACTTGTTTCAACAAGGCAATATCACGTCCAAAAGCATTAGAAAGATTATCATCTACCATTGCATGACCACCATATTTTACGACAATGGTATCCCCAGTATAACGCCGTAAGTAAGGGAGTGCTCTTGCCAAAACACTGGCTTGTTCATGTGCCTCTTTGGCTGCTTTTTGGACCGAATGTAACGATTGTTGTTTAATCATGACTTAATAAAGACCCTATTCAAACTATCTAGTCACCAACTCTGCTAAATCTGCACGAATTTCTTCAATACCCGTTTTTTTCTGGCTACTCGTCAAACGCAAGATAGGATAAGCCGCAGTATGCGAAGCTATTACCATGCTTAATTCTTTTTCTTTAGAAATTAATTGGGTATAAGACAACCCATCGCATTTGGTTAAAATAATCTGGAAAGTGACCGCTGCTCGATCCATTAATTTCATAATTTGATGATCGCTTTCTTTTAACTCCACTCGAGAATCAATTAAGAGCAATACTCTTAGCAACGTAGGACGTCCTCTTAAAAACGAAAACATCATTTTTTGCCAGTCGTTTTTAACTGTTTTAGAAGCTTTAGCATACCCGTAACCAGGCATGTCCACCAGTACAAGACGGTTTCCCACGTCGAAGAAATTTAACTGTTTGGTTCTGCCTGGCTCGCAAGAAGCTCGAGCCAACATTCTTCGACCCGTTATGGCATTAATAAGACTGGATTTGCCTACATTTGAACGTCCGGCCAAAGCAACTTCTGGAAGAGTGGCAGGTTGCAACTGATCAAGACGTTGTGCTCCAAAAAAGAATTTGGTTTCTTGAGCAAACAAAGCACGTCCTTTTTCAACTTTATGTCGAAAAGCTGCATCCTCAATAACACTGTTAGAATTCTGAATCACCTTCTCATCCTTTAACAGCTTTTTTCTCTTTCCAAGCCATGCGTTTTTGAATCACCAATTGCTGCATAGCCGTCAATAAATTGTTCCAGCTATAATATATAACAAGACCTGCCGGCTGCATGGCCAAAACGAAAGTAAAAATGAGCGGCATAAACTGAAACATTTTTTTCTGCATAGGGTCCATCACTGCAGGATTCAGCCTTTGTTGCAAAAACATTGTGGCGCCAAACACTAAAGGCCATATTCCAACATGTAGAAAAGGAGATATAAAAGACGGATCATAGGGAATTAGGCCAAATAAATTAAATATGTTGGTTGGATCGGGTGCAGAAAGATCATGTATCCATCCAAAAAAGGGTGCGTGTCGCATTTCAATCGTAACATACAAATCTTTATATAAGCACCAGAAAATAGGAATTTGTATTACGATTGGCAAACAGCCACTTGCCGGGTTGACACCTTGTTGCTTGTAAAGCGCCATCATATGTTGATTCATTAAAGTTTGATCGTCTTTGAAACGCTCGCGTATTTCCTTCATTTTGGGTTGTAACGCTTTCATTCTTCCCATTGAATGAAATTGCTTTGATGCTAAAGGATAAAAAACCGTTTTAACAATTAAGGTGAAAGTAAGCAGAGCTAAACCAAAATTGCCCCAAAAATTATTGAGCCAGTCTAAAATAATGAAAATTGGGTAAGTTAAAAACGCAAACCATCCAAAATCAACTGCCTTCCAAAAATCAGGAATTTGGTATTCTTTTTCGTAATGGTTTAACAAATGTACTTCTTTTGCACCTGAAAAAATCCGACCAATTGTTGAAATTGTCTCTCCAGAGGCAACGGTGATGGGCGCCTTAGAGGTAAATTCTACCTGATATATCCCTTGATCACTTTCAACCGCAGATGAGTCTGACTGAGCAATGAACTTATAAGAAACATTGACGTCTTTATCTTGTTGGGGGATAAGTGCTGTTAACCAATATTTATCAGTTATACCAGCCCATCCCCCTTTGGTATCTTTACTCCAGGCTACATTATTCGAATTCTTAGAATCCTGTCTTGCTGTTTTATAAGAAATTTGTTCAAGTCTGTGATCAACTATACCTATGGGACCATCGTGTACCAAATAGCCATTCAATTGTTTAGGTGTATAAGCTCTATCAACGTTCGCATAAAATACAAATGAAGCAGATTTATCCGAACGATTAATGACTTTTTGTTCAATCTTGAACAAAAAATCTTTATCAATAGATATGATTTTTTGAAACTCAAAGCCCTTACCATTGTTCCAGCTTAACGTTACGGGTTGACTGGGGGTTAACTTATCGTGATTTGCTTTCCATATTGTGGATAAACTGGGAACTTTAATCGTTCCAGAATTAATTGGTATCCACCCTGTTTCCACGTAATTAGGCTCTTTTGAATGAACAGTAGACAAAACACGAACTAAAGGAGAATTAGGCTTAATGGTTTCCCTATAGTTTTTAAGTACTAAATCATCGAAAATTGCACCCTTTAAATTGATCGAACCTTGAACCGAATCTGCCTCTATGGCTAACCTAACGTCAGGTCCAGCATCATTTTGAACGTAATGAGTTTTAACGTCTTGAGACAAAAGCGGCGTTTGCTTTTCTTGTGTCAACGTTTTCGACGAATTTTGAACGACTGGATTAGATATTTCTTTTTTGGGTAAAAAATATTGAAAACCAAATAAAAGTAATACAGAAAGCATAGTCGCCAGAAAAAAGCGCTTGTTATCCATTCACAGCCAGCCCATCATTCATTGAATTGAAAAAAAAATCGCTCTATTTTTTTGGAGGTACAGGATCGTATCCTCCTGCATTCCACGGGTTACAACGCATAATACGCCAAATTCCCATTAAAATACCTCTAAACGCACCATATTCATAAATTGCTTTTTGCGTATATACACTACAAGAAGGCTCAAAACGACAATGGTGCCCCAGAATAGGACGTAAAATTAATTGATAAAGGTAAATGAAACCGATAAAAAAAAATTTCATTTATCTCTCAAACTTAGAATCTGCATTACGCAGAGCTCTTTGGAAATCTTTAACAATATCAGAATAAGGTCTATCAATAGTACTTTTACGCCCTACAAGTACCATATCGATACCACAAAAAGAGAAATCTAACGCCGACTCTCTTACAACACTTCTGAGCCTTCTTTTGACACGATTACGCACAACAGCATTCCCCACTTTTTTGGTCACTGTATATCCTACTCTTCCCCAATCGTCATCCGCTCGTCTAAAAAACTGTAGGACTAAACCGGGTGTAGGAATTTTAATGCCGTTCGTTGTCATATTAACAAACTGCGCTCTTTTCTTTAACAGAAGCAATGAAGATTTCGCTTGAGCCAACTTTTATCTACTCATCCTATCTGACAAAAATTATTGCTATTCCATATTTACTTAAGCCGAAAGACGTTTACGACCTTTTGCTCTACGATTGGCTATCACTTTACGACCGCCTACAGTAGACATACGCGCGCGAAAACCATGCCGACGTTTACGAACAATTTTGGATGGTTGGTAGGTACGTTTCACGAAACTCTCTCCTAAAAATACTTATAACTTGACATAAATTATGCGTCGTTGCTAACAAACGAATAACCTGTTTATAAAACTGGGTTATAATCTGAATAGCTGAAATCGTCAATCAAACTCATAGGTTTAATGTTTTTTGATATTAGAAAACGATATATATTATTAACGGAACTTATATTCAAGATGGTAAAAAAAAGAGTTCGACTCAAAGAAAAAAATTATGAAGTACTATAATCTCTCACTACTGTTATCAATCATACTCTTCCTTTTTTGCACTCTCCTTAATCATCTTCATTTAAAAACAGAATATGTTTTTTTGGTTATTGGTTTAACGACATTTATTTTTTTATCTGTGCTAAGTACGATTTTAAAAATAAAAATGGACACACTCAAAAAAAAGCACGAAAAACAACTTTCAATTCTCAGACATGACATAAGGGGTCTTTTATCCCCTGCTCTTTTAATGGCTGATCGTATCTTGCTTAATCAAAGTATTGATGAAAAAACGAAAAAATCTGCAACTATGATTGCTGATTCAATTGAAAGCATAACGCATTATCTCAACCAAATCAAACGTTAATGTAATGGTTTAAGAATTAAAGCTATCAATTTGTATTAATTCGATTTTATAGCCGTCAGGGTCTTCAACAAAAGCGATAATTGTCGTCCCAAATTGAACAGGACCAGGCTCGCGAGTCACTTTACCCCCTGCTTTTCGCATACTATTAACGGTTTCAGTTACATCATTAACCCCAATAGCTAAATGACCAAATCCTGTACCCATTTCATAGGGTGAAGTTTGATCCCAGTTGTAAGTTAATTCAATTTCAGCTTCTCTCTGTGAATTACTACCAAAACCAATATAAACGAGTGTATATTTTCCTTCGGGTACATCTTTGCGTCTTATCTGTTTCATCCCGAGACACGCATAAAACGCTAAACTTTTTTCTAAATTATAAACACGTATCATGGTATGCAAATAACGTCCCATTTTTAAAAAATTCCTTATTTTTTTAAATAGTCGTTGATAAAATTCTTAGGATCATAACCCAACAAAAATATATTTAATGCATTCGCAAGTTCAATCATTTCGTCAGGACATATCAATAATGTTTCCCTGGCTTCGAACGCTATACCTCTTAATCCTGATTGTGACGCTTGCTTAACGGTTACAGGCCCTATGGTGGGCATGTCTGCTCTACGTTCTTGATTAGGTTTTATTTGCTTTATTAATATACCTCCTAACCCCGGCTGTTGATATTCTTTGGCACGATTTAACATAGCATCCGTACCCTCTATTGCTTCTACAGCAATCACCACTCCTTGTTGAACGATACAAGCTTGCCCTATATCTAACTGCCCTAACATCCGATTTACTTCAATACCCTGCGCAATATCCTGCAAAGCTTGTTGATCAGGGTGCCAAGATCCTAGCACGCCTACAAAATCGTTATTTAAAAAATCATGAGCTCCTCGGACAATAAACCCTTCATTTCCCAAAACATTTACCAATGCAGCCAATAACCCGTCATCCCCAGAAAACAATGCTTTACCCAATTTTGCTAATATTTTTACGCCTTCCGCATCGGGCCTTAGATCTTTCCAAGAAGGCCTTTTAACAGGGCCAATAAGTATAAGTTCTTTACAATGATGTTTACGAAGCAAAGAAAGAACATGACCAGCAGCGGCCAATCTTACGTATTCATGTGGCCATGGGGATACAACCTCAAACTCAGCAAAATCTTTGAATGCAATAATAAATACTGAATATCCTCTAGACTGAGCTATTTCGGCAACCTTACCTGGTAAAGGGCCACCTCCGGCCAGGATACCAATAGTTTTCGATTGATTTCCTTCCATAGGCATTAACAATTAATCCGCTTCTAAAGGCGATATTGAACGCCCTACTTTAACCAACCCTCTTCGACTTGGTTGTTCAACAAAATGTATTATTTCTTGTACTTTAGTTACATCAGCGTATTTTTTCTTGACGGATTGAATCCTATCTTCGAAAATTTTGTTATTTCCATCGTCTTTGGGAAACAACATGCGGTATACGTTTCGTAATATGTTCAATTCCGAACTATCGACACCATTTCTTTTTAACCAAATCCAGTGCATTCCTACAAGCTTGGCTCGATTACCTATGACACTCCCATAAGGAATAACATCTGATTCAACACCTGTAACGCCACCAACCAAAGCCCCTTTGCCAATACGAACAAATTGATGTATAGCGGCAGACCCCATTACCCTCGCATCGTTATCAATATGAACATGCCCGCCTAATACAACGTTATTTACAAGAATAACTCTGTTCCCTATGAAACAATCGTGAGCAACATGGGTATTAACCATAATAAGACAATCTGTGCCAATTTGAGTTATTCCTGAGGATCCTGTCCCTCTATGAATGGTTACTTGCTCCCGTACAATGCTCCGATCCCCTATAATGCATCGGGTCGGTTCTCCTTCATATTTAAGATCCTGAGGAGCCAGTCCAATAGTTGTATAGGGATAGTAAATAGAGTTCTTGCCCAGTATCGTATGACCTTCTACGATAACGTTTGCAATTAATTTAACCCCTTCTTTAATAACAACGTTTTCACCTATCATACACCATGGACCAACAAAGACATTATTTTCAAGCTGTGCATTAGGATGTATAATTGCAGAGGGATGAATTTGATTATTCTTTATACTTTTTTTGATAGGCTCAATTTTTTTCGGAGTTTTCTCCATCGTATCCTACTTAAGTTAAAGTTTTATTTAAAAGAATGTTTATATTATTTACACAATTTTTTGGGCAATTTTATCCGCCCATTATGCTTTTAAATATTAACTCATAATCATTGCACTAAAATTGGCTTCCGCAACAGAAACATTGTTTACTTTTGCTATCCCTTTGAACTTCCAAACATTTGCTCGATGGCGCTCTTTTTCAACATAAATCTTTAACTGATCACCTGGAACGACGGGTCTTCTAAATTTTGCGTTATCAATTGTCATGAAATATACAATGCTGCCTTCACAATCTATCAGACTTCTAACCACCAATACTGCTGCCGTTTGAGCCATTGATTCAATAATAAGCACGCCTGGCATAACAGGTTGAGACGGAAAATGCCCTTGAAAAAAGTTTTCATTCGCCGTTACATTTTTAATGCCAATTGCCGATTTTCCTTTAGTAACATCCACCACTCTATCAATAAGCAAAAAGGGATAACGATGCGGAATCGCCCTCATAATTCCTTCTATGTCAATAAGGGGTATATCAACAGAAAAGTTATGCGTGTCAGGATTTTCACTTATTTTTTTTGCTTCTTCGCTCACGTTTCCATCCATTTAACTATTAGCATTTAAAAGAAATATATATCTTATACTCAATCAAAATTATTCATCAAATCAAATTTACTGGGAATCTTTTATAGAGCCACTTTTTGCCAAACGCCTTAAAAAAGCTACATTTTTAAAAAACTCTCTAAAAGGCATTGCTGGACTTCCGATAACATCCGATTTGGCGTCAACATCAGACATAACACCACATTGGGCCCCTATTCTTGCATGATCTCCAATATGGATATGTCCAATTAATCCTGCTTGTGCAGCTATAGTCACAAAATCTCCTAATTGTGTAGAACCCGATATACCTGCTTGTGAGACTACAATACAACATTTTCCCATTTGAACATTATGCCCAATTTGTACAAGGTTATCGAGCCTGGAACCTTGCCCTATAATCGTATTGCATACAGAACCACGATCCACTGTAGAATTCGCTCCTATCTCTACATCATCCTCTAAAATAACTTTACCTATTTGGGGAATGCTAACAAACCCCTTTTCTCCAACAGCAAAACCAAATCCATCTTGACCAATTCTAGCACCTGGAAACAAAGTGACACGGTTGCCAACAATGGCATGGCTTATGCTTACATGACTGCCAATACGACAGTGATTACCAATTTCTACGTTTCGTTCAATAACGCTATGGGAGCCCACAATAGTGTTTTTCCCAATTTTAACCCCACTCATAATAACAACAAAAGGCTCTATTTCAGCACTAGGGTCTACTTCTGAATCGGGATGGATATAAGCTGTGGGATGAATACCTGCTTTAGCAGGAATTTTAGGATAAAATAAAGTAGCTACTTTTGCCCACGCCAAATAAGGATTTTTACACGTCAGAGCGTTGCACCTATTGGGAACTTTATCTTTAAAGGCTGGGGAAATAATAACAATACCCGCTTTAGTTTCTGTTAACAGAGGTAAATATTTTTTGTTGTCTAAAAAAGAAACCTCTGAATACGATGCTAATTGCAAAGGTGCAATACCGGTGTACACATTCTCCTTATTTTGTTGAGATAATGCAGGTAAAATCGAAGCACCTGTAATTTCTGCTAACTGTTCTAATGAAAAAAATCCTGATTTATGAAAAAAGCGAGGATCAGCCGGTTGATTGGTTTTTAAATTATTATTCACAGTGATTTCCTCGCCCTATATCTTAAAGCTTATTTTGCTGGTTGTTTTATGACAACGCTTTTTTCCGGAGCCGACGGTGTCGATTGTACATCACCAGTAGTGGGCATAGTTCCAGATTTTGCTAATTCTTCAGGGTCAACATTTGCCGCTGGAATAAATACAGAAGGTAAATTTTTATTAAGCTCTTTTGATACCTCATCGGTGATATCCAATTCATTAACGCTTAACGCAACTTGCTCTCTGTGTAAAACTAAATTCATATTTTTACTAAAAGCAACTTTTTGAATAATTTGTACCAATTCACGTTCAATCTGACCAAAAGCAACTTGAGCTGCCTCTTGAATAATTCGACTACGATTGCGAAAATCTTTCTGGGCACTTAAAACTCTTATTTGCAATTTACGTTCACGCATTTGAATTTGATCGGCAGTCATTGATTTTGCTTTAGCTTGTACTTGTTGCTGCTCAGCTCTCCATGATTTTTGTTCTCTTTGAACATCTTGTTGTAAACTATCTCTACGCGAAACTAATGTTTTTTCTGCTTCACGTGCAGCAGTAGATTGCCTCATTACATCTGGGACACTTATCACTCCTACCATAACCTGAGGAGGAGGATTGCTTTTGGCAATAGGAGCAGGGGTTGGAATAGGAGGTAGTGGCAGTATAGGCTGAGTTTGTTGATTCTGCATATTCATTTGTGCATTATCATCCATAGCAGAATCAGCAATGGGTGTTTCTTCTCCTTTATTTGCCTGCTGTTTTTTTGGAGCTTTGGTTGTAACAGCAGGTTTAGATTGACTGGTTTTAGGGATAAACCAGCCATTGTTATCTTGTGCGTTTGCTTGCGAGATACACAACGTGGATAAAGCTGGAGCAGCAAGCACTCTTAAAATCGCAAAACATGTTTTAAAATTATTAACCATTATAAATCCTTAAAATTGTTGACCGAAACCAAACCGTACCAATTGAGTGCGATCGTGACTCTGTTTAGCAATTGGATAACCAAAATCAACATTCAATAAACCAAAAGGACTTTTCCAAGAAACACCTACACCCGTACTAACCCTCGGGGTGAGCGTATCCCCATAGATTGCCGTATATTTATTGCCATCTTGAGCAGAATTTGTAAAACGTCTTTTTACTCGCAATCCACTCAATGCGCCTGTATCAACAAAATACCTGCCACTTAACCCCATGTCACGCGCAGCAGGCATTGGAAAACTGATTTGTGCTGAGGCAGTATACATAAACCTACCTCCTAAGAAATCTTCTTGATCATGGCCTTGTATAGGGTAACTTCGGGGTCCAACACCACCATCATAAAATCCTCTAAGGTTGCTGCCTCCTAGATAAAAGTTATCAATAATAGATGAATCGTTTTTATCCCCCCAATCTGCGATATAACCTGCTCCACCTCTCAAACTAAATGTCCAATCTCTATTATTGGTTATATCATCTAGCGGAACATATTGAGCTAAATCAACTTTACCCCGTACATATTTAGCTTTACCACCCAAACCAGCAAAATCTCCACCTAATTTCACCATACTTCCTGTATGTGGATCCATGCGGTTGTCTCTCGTATCATACGCAATAGTTGTGCCTATTTGAGATAAAAAGGAATACCCTTCTTGATCTAAAACATAATAAGAGGACTTATCCCAAATATCGTGAACTCTTCGATCCATTATAGAATATGTCCACTGTTGAGATAACACGTTATTAAAGGCATAACCTATTCTAAAAGAAGCTCCTAAACGATCTTCTGCATAATTTTGGTACGTTTCATAATCATTGGAAAGGTAAAATATATCAATACCTGCCACCATATTTTTATTAAGAAAATAAGGATTCGTGATCGACAAATCGACTTGTTTGGCCCAATACGCTGCGGTACCATTAATTCCTGCGTCTATTCCTGTGCCCAGAAAATTCCGTTGCCGCAAACCAATATTTCCTAATATACCTGAATCGGTAGAATACCCCCCACCAAGAGAAAACTCTCCGGTAGGTTTTTCCTCAAGATTCAAAGCTACCACACGCTTGTCTGGAGCTGATCCCTTAACTTGGTTAATATTAACTGTTTTAAAGTAACCAAGATCATCCGCAGCCTGTTTAATATATTTTTCGGTTGTATCTGTGTAAGGATCGTTTTCAGCAATAGGCAATTCTCTACGTATAACGTCATCTTCTGTGACCGTATTGCCATTAATATCAATCCGCTCAACGTATACCCTAGGTCCATCCATAACATCGAACAGCAAATCTACAATTTTTTTCTCTGGATTACGCGCTATTTCAGGTCGAACCACAGCAAACGAATGTCCTTTTGATTGCAACGTTTCTTGAATGTTCTTAGCTACGTCATCTATTTCTTTGCCATCGTAGATTTGTCCTTTGCGCATTACTATCATTTTACGCACGTAATCAGAACTCACCCCTTCCAGATTAGATCTTACATCAACCTTTCCTAAACGGTATTGAGGACCTTCTTGCATGGTATATGTAATATAAAAAGATCGATGATCTGGCGACAATTCACCTGTAGAGTTGATTATTTTAAAATCAACGTAACCATTTCTGAGATAAAACATACGAATCAACTCAGCATCATATTTAATTCTCTCCGGATTATATTCATCCGCTGAAGAGAAAAAACGATACCACGCTGTTTCTTTTGAGGAAGTAACTTGACTTAACCGGGCTTCACTAAACGCATGATTGCCTACAAAAGTTAGTTTTTCAATTAAAGTTTTAGGACCTTCATTAATTTTATAAATAACATCGACCCGATTTCTTGATAAATGAATAATTTGGGGAATCACGGTCACGGAATAACGACCTTTTGCCGCATACATACCCAGTATGTGATCGCGATCCGCTGAAACCAATGCTGGAGAATATACAGATCGTGCGCGTAATGACGTATATTTTTTTATTTCGTCATCTTTGAGCTTTTTATTTCCTTCGTATTGTACACGATTAATGATTGGATTTTCAACCACAATTACTTTTAATGTTGAACCTGAACGCTGTAGAGAAATGTCCTGAAACAACCCGGTTGCATACAATGTCTTTAAAGATCGATCTAATAAATCTTTGTTAAAAGGATCACCTGGTTGAGCAAGCATATAAGATAATACCGTAGACGTTTCAACCCGATCATTCCCGATAACTTGAATTGTTTGGATTATGCCTGTTTTATTTTTTTGATTTTTGTCGATGTTTTTCTTTATATGTCGTCGACTAGGTTGAGCTTTTTTACTGTGGATTAAAGTTGAACTTTTATTCACTGTCTGAGCATATAATGAATTGCTACAAATAAATGGAAATAAGCAAACAGATGCAAATAGAGCCGAACGTTTACCTGACAAATCAGCCACCTTTTTAAAATAATGGAAAACCCATCATATTGCACATCACAAGAAATATAGTTTCCAGTAACAATATAATATCAATAGCAGAAATTATCTCTTTTTTTTAGAAATTGACAAGCACTTGTCTTTCTCAAGCATTTAGATTTTAACTACTGTGACCTGTAAGCCAACGTATGACCCCTAATTGCAATACATCGTTGTAAGTTGAAAAGATAAAGAGAAACAAAATTAAAGCGAACCCTAATTGAAATCCCCACGTTTGTATTTTTTTTGGTACAGGCTTACGCATAATTGCTTCTAGCGCATAAAAAACCAAACGTCCACCATCAAGGACCGGAATCGGAAATAAATTTATTAACCCAAGATTAATAGATAATATTCCCATGAAATAAATTAATTTAGAAATCCCACCCTGGGCAACAGCGCCTGATAATTGCGCAATACGTAAGGGGCCGCCAAGTTCTTTTGCAGAACGCTTACCCATTATCATTTCTTTTAGGCCACCCAAAGTTTTAATCGATACATCCCATGTTTCTTTAACCGCATTGGTCATAGAATTCATAAACGTCATAGGCGAGCCTGCAACAGGCTTGCCCTCAAGCTCTATGCCTAATTGACCGATTAATCTCCCATTCTGTGCAATTGAACCAATAACGATGGGTAAAGAATGCTGCGTTCGATTTCTATCTACAATAACATGTGTAGCTAAATTAGGATGGGTTTTAGAAAATTGTATTAACTGTTCTACATCTGGACGAACGATCGAACCAATTTGTACAATGGTATCATGAACTTGCAAACCTGCTTTGTCCGCAGAACTATTTGAAAAAATTTTCATAGCAACCGGCTGCACGACTATTTTACCAGAAAAAAAGAAAACACCAGCAAACAGTACAATTGCCAACATAAAATTAAAAAATGGCCCTGCGGCGATTACTATGGATCTGTCTAATACGGGCTTTTCGTGAAATGTTTTCCCCGGTAACCAGGTTGATTTTTCTTCCTGTGTGGCTTCATCTGGATCTTGAAAGCCATGTGGTTTTACATATCCACCAAGAGGTATGGGACAAATTCTCCATTCCGTTCCCACTTTATCGTACCATCGATAAAGTGGTTTACCAAATCCTATAGAGAATACATCGACATGGACGCCCCTCCATCGTGCAGCTAAATAATGCCCAAGCTCATGAATAAAAACAAGGATTCCTAAAACGAAAGCAAATGCTACGATAGCTCTAAAAACTTCAACCATAATCGATTCTCTTTTCTTATATCGTCAGCAAGAGCTAAACTGCTTTATCCATGATTTGGCAAAATATCTTGCTTGCAAATCCCAGTATAAAACCTCCTCTAAACTTTTCGCCTCAACGTTCCCCACTTTTTGCATTACCCATTCCACAACAGCTGGGATGTTCAAAAAACTTATTTGCTTTTTTAAAAACGCTTCCACAGCAATCTCATTTGCTGCAGACATAATCGTTGGAACACTTTTACCTATCCGCAAAGCCTCTCTAGCCAACCGTAAGGCAGGAAACCTAACAGCATCAGGTTTTTCGAATTCTAAACTGGCACATTGAGTTAGATCCAATCGTTTAACATTTGAACGCATGCGTTTAGGCCAAGCTAAGGTATGAGCAATTGGAATACGCATATCGGGTTCACCTAATTGTGCTAGAACACTACCATCCTCATATTCGACCATACTGTGTACAACCGATTGGGGATGAATCAAAACATCTATTCTTTCTTCAGATAAATTAAATAATCGCGCTGCCTCAATAATTTCTAGCCCTTTATTAAACATCGTTGCAGAATCTATCGTAATTTTTGCTCCCATAGACCAGGTAGGATGTTTCAAAGCTTGTTCAAGCGTAACGTCTTTCATAGCTTGCCAAGAGGTATTTCTAAAGGGTCCGCCCGACGCAGTCAAAATTATTTTTTCAACAGAATGATACTGTTTATCTGCCATAGACTGAAAGATAGCGTTATGCTCTGAATCAACTGGTAATAACGTTGCACCAGATTCACGCACGGCCTCAAGCATAATTTCACCAGCTGAAATAAGAGCCTCTTTATTTGCTAACGCGATAAAATGACCGTTTTTAACCGCTGCCAGAGTAGGCTCTAAACCTATAGCCCCTGTTATAGCTGCCATTGTCCAATCAACAGAGATAGAAGCAGCTTCGATCACCGCTTGCCTTCCCCCTGAGACGTTTATTTTATACCCTGATAATAATTTTTTAAGCTCTTCAAGCAAAGTCTCATCAGCAATCACAGCAAATTCAGCATTCAGCGCAATAGCTTGTTCTGCTAATTTTTTAACATTTTTTCCACCCACTAAGGCAATGGTTTGAAAAGACGTAGGGGCTTGAAGGAGCAAATCAACTGTGGAGCATCCTATACTACCTGTACAACCTAAAATAGAAACTCTTTTCATTATGGAGACTATCCCTTTAAACTTTCCAAATTCAATCGAACGGGTAATGTAACTCTAGGTATAGAGGAATACGTAGGTTTAGAATACAAAAGCTCACCTCCCCAGCGCTGAAAAATTTTATTCGCTGGTAAAGACCAAGAAAAAAATGCCATAAATATAGAAGCAAATACAAGTGCATCAAAACGATCCAAAACCCCGCCGTGACCAGGAATAAGCATTCCTGAGTCTTTGACACCAGCGTACCGTTTTAACTTACTCTCAGCAAGATCACCGATTTGAGAAATACTACTTACCAATATACTTAACAAAAAACCACCAATAAAAGCTCTTATATCATTACTACAATACGAAAAAATATAATATCCACCTACTATTCCCGAACCAATCAAACCTCCAATCGCACCAGACCACGTTTTGCCTGGTGACACAGAAGGAATTAACTTTCTGCCTCCAATCATTTTACCAACCATATAGGCACAACTATCACTCACCACAACAACAAGAACAACATAAAAAACCACCCACATTTGTGCATTGGTCATCAAACGCAACCACAATAGTGAAATACCTGCACCACCAATAAGGACAGAGCCTAACCATAGCGGCGGACCAAAAATAAAAGAAAAGGCCCCGACTATGAGAATAGCTGGCCACCACATATTGCTGATAACCGCATAATAAGCAACCAGTGGCCATAATAAAAAAAGAACACTATTAAAATGCACTCGTTTTATATTAAATAGATTTAACCATTCATAAGCCATCCCCACACTAACTAAGCCAACAAGCCCTATATAAGGCCATCCCCCTAAATAAATACAAACCACCGCAATGGGTATAATCAGTAAGGCAGACCCAATTCGCAAAGGAAGATCTTGCCAGGATGATTCAGTTTTTTGTTTCACTTATTTTATTCCAGGTCTAGCGCCAAATCTTCTTTCGCGTTGTAGATACATATCAATAGCTTCATTATAGTCTTGTGCTTTAAAATCAGGCCACAAAGTTTCTAAAAAAATAAGTTCCGAGTAAGCAGACTGCCATAATAAAAAATTAGAAAGTCGACATTCTCCACTCGTCCTAATGATTAAATCGGGATCAGGGATATTATGAGTAAATAAATAATTTGAAAACAGCGATTCATCAACGGCGTCAAGACTAATAGCCCCTTTTTTAACATCTTGAACTATTTGTTTTACAGCTTGAATCACTTCTCCCCTACCACCATACGACAACGCCAATATTAAAACTAATCTTGTATTACTCTTTGTTAGCTCTTGAATTCGATGCAATTCTTTTTGTAATTTTGGTTCAAAACGACAAATTTCTCCAATAATACGGACGCACACACCCTCTTTATGAAGGTTACGTGCTTCATATTTAATATAGTAACTTAATAAAGAAGTTAAATCTAAAACCTCCTGGGGAGTACGTCGCCAATTTTCTGAAGAAAAAGCATACAGTGTTAGCCATTTTGTTTGATTATTAATAGCTGCTTCAATGCAACGTTTTACAGATTGAGCGCCTTCTTTATGCCCCGCTATTCTAGGGAGCCCTCGAGCTCGAGCCCAACGACTATTACCATCCATAATAATAGCAACATGCTGAGGCAATATTTTAGTATTATGATTAAACAATTGTTTAGGTCTTGCCCCACAACGCGCAGTCGAAACGGTCATATTTAGGTTCAATCATTGATTATTTTTGTTTTTTCAAACCTGCTTAATATCGCGTTCTTTTTCAGCAAAAATCTCATCAATTTTTTTTACAAACTGATCCGTTACTTTTTGAATTTCTTCAGACCAATCTTTTACATCATCTTTACTAATATCACCGTTTTTCTCAAAATTTTTTGTTTTATCCATGCCATCTCTTCTAACGCCACGCACCGCCACCTTAGCAGCCTCTGCATATTTGGAAGCCATTTTGACCATTTCGTTACGCCGTTCTTCGGTTAACTGAGGAATAGGAACACGAATAACTTGTCCATCTGGCATTGGGTTTAAACCGAGACCACTTTCCCTTATGGCTTTATCTACTACAGCAACCAACGTTCTATCCCAAACCTGAACGGACAACATTCTTGCTTCAGACGCAGTGATTGAAGCAACTTGGGTAATAGGATTTACAGTACCGTAAGCTTCCACGCGAATAGGTTCCAATAAAGCTGGAGAAGCTCTTCCTGAACGTAATCCAGCTAAATCATGTTTAAAAGATTCAATCGCTCCTTGCATACGACGTGTTAAATCTTTCTTCAAATCATCAATTTCATCAACCACAAATAAACCCTTTAAATAATGATTTTCATACTAAACAAAAAAATTAAACTACTACTTTGGTGAATGTACCTTGCCCTTGAACAACTTTTAAAAAATTACCTTTTTGATGAACGTCAAAGACAATAATTGGCAAATTATTTTCTCTTGCAAGGCTAAGGGCTGTTGCATCCATAACGTTCAGTCCCATAGATAATGCCTCTGTATACGTTAATACATCATAACGTTTTGCATCTGGATTTTTCTTTGGGTCTGAATTATATACCCCATCAACTTGTGTACCTTTTAGCATAAAATCACAATGTGTTTCAACTGCTCTTAATGCAGCGCCAGTGTCTGTTGTGAAATAAGGATTGCCCGTCCCAGCCGCAAAAATAATTACCTCTTTATTGTTTAAATACACTAATGCTTTATCCCGTACATAAGTTTCTGCAACTTGAGGAAGTGCAATGGCAGACATCACTCGACTTTTGATGTGATAACGTTGAAATACACTATTAAGCACAACAGCATTAATAACAGTGGCAAGCATCCCTGCGTAATCGCCTTTAACTCGATCTATACCTTCACCCGCAGCATTTAACCCACGAAAAATATTTCCTCCACCAATCACAACGCAAACTTCCACACCCAGACGAATAACGCTTGCTATATCCTCAATTATGGCATTGACAACGTCAAAATCTATACCGTATCCTTTTTTTCCTAATAAAGCTTCACCAGAAACTTTTAATAATACTCGTTGAGGAAGAAGATTTTTATTCAATGAAGACATGATATCACACGTTATACCCGCTATGGACGATGTCGAATACTACAACAGCATACTTTATTTTAAAAGCAATGAATTAAAAACCGAAAAACTTGCTTAAATTATTATAAGTTGCTTAACCCTAAAGCTCTGATACGAGCATTTTCCTCATCCCACCCTTTTTTTTCCTTAACCGTTAAAAAAAGATGACATGGTTTTTCTAATAAACGAGATAACTCTTTACGAGCTCTCTCCCCAATGGAACGAATTTTACTTCCTTTTTCCCCAATAATAATAGCCTTATGATTGGCTCTTAAAACATAAATTGTAGCGTCAACACGTATAGAACCATCTAATTTCTCTTTAAAACTATCCGTTTCTACCGTCACAGAATAAGGAATTTCTTCATGAGTCAGTAAAAAAATTTGCTCTCTCACTAGCTCTGCGGCTAATAAACGGTCCGGTAAATTGGTTAAATCATCGTCAGGATATAACCAAGGTCCTTGAGGAAGTCTATAAGATAGCTCCTTTAACAAATCCTCAATACCATCTCCTTGCTTTGCACTAACCATCATAGTTTTCTCTGCGGAAAGAAGTTGGTTCAATGAAGCGGTTAAAGGTAAAAGTTTTTCTCGATTAACTTTATCCACTTTGTTTAATATAATCCACAAAGGCCCAGAAATTTCCTTCAAGCGATTTATAATTACCAAATTTTCTTCATTAAGGCCCACTTGGGCATCAACGATAAATAAAGTGATATCTGCATCCGTTACGCCTGACCAAGCTGCAGAAACCATAGCCTCATCAAGCTTACGTTTAGGTTTAAAAATACCCGGAGTATCGATAAGCAAAATTTGAGATTGCTTGTACATAACAATCCCCAACACGCGCATTCTTGTTGTTTGAGCCTTCGGGCTAACAATAGACAATTTAGCCCCAACCATTCTATTAAGTAAGGTCGATTTTCCCGCATTCGGTGCACCAACCAACGCCACGAAACCACAACTCGTCATAGATATTTTACTTTTCAACAATTTTATTTTTGAGTTTCTTTAGCTTTTTAAGCAATATTTCAGCCGCTGCGCTTTCAGCCAATCGCTTACTCCCTCCACTTCCAACCCCTTCTTGACCGTACGCGCTTACTTTAATAACAAAAACTGGTGTATGAGAGGGACCTTCTTGGGATAGCAATTCGTAAGAAGGCAAAACTAGCCCTCTCGCTAAAACCCATTCTTGCAAGGCAGTTTTTGGATCTTTTGGAGGTAGAGGCTGAGATTCAATAATGTCCTCCCATTCCCTCCTTACTATTTTTTTAATGGGTTCTAATCCACCATCTAAATATATTGCTCCAAGAATTGCTTCAACAGCATCAGCTAAAACGCTGTCAATATGATGAACTCCAACCTTTTCTTCATGAGACGCAACATGTATGGCTTCAAAAATAACCAACCGTTGTGCAATTTTAGCTAAAATAGGCTTGGAGACTAGAAGCGCATGTCTTGGACCCAAATCCCCTTCTTGTTCATTAGGGTAACGCTCCAGCAACCATTCGGCCATCACTAATCCTAATACGCGATCCCCTATAAACTCCAACCGTTCATTAGAGCTTACTTTTTTTCCTTTTTGACGTGAGGAACGGTACTCATAAACCGCAGAGCGATGCGTCAACGCTTTTTGAAAAAGCGTTTTAGAGTTAAAACAATAGCCTAATCGTTCTTCTAGCAACTTTTCTGAGGGTTGTAATTGAATTGTTTTCTCTACTTTCATTGTACTGCCTTAAATAATCGGTTCCAGCGTATCTCATAAGGCCAATACCAAAATTCCCACCACGCGTATTTTTGGTCGAAAGAGAAAAAGACAAAACTAACTTTACCAATAAGGTTTTGTATAGGAACATACCCTAAAAAATTTTGATTGTCTGGATCAATAAAACGACTATCCGCGCTATGATCTCGATTATCACCCATAGCAAAAAAATACCCCTTAGGAACTTGATAAGGAATGGTATAATTTACATTTAACTGTCCATCGGGCAAATAATTTGAAGAATCGTATTGCATTTCTGGTTTTTGAAGGATGTCGTACTTGACGATTTTACCATTCTTATCGGGCAAAAATTCTTCGTACAAATTTTCAGTCAATAAGCCAGATATTGGAGATTCTTTGTAGGTTAATGTACCTTTACTTTTTCTCTTAACTTCTTGGCCATTGATATATAAAATGCTGTTTTTAACTTGAACCGTATCTCCAGGCAAACCAATAACGCGTTTAACGTAATAATAATAAGGTGGCTTTGTACTTCTAAACACAGCCACATCGCCTCGTTTGGGTGGAGTATACCAAATTCTTCCCTCAAAATTAGGTTGCGAGAAAAGAAAAGAATACCTCGAATATCCGTAACTGAATTTATTGACAACAATATTGTCGCCTATAAGTAAGTTAGGGATCATCGAACCGGATGGAATACTGAAAGGTGCAAATAAAAAACAGCGTATAATGATTACCACGATAACAGCCGTTAAAATAGTAGTAATAAACTCCTTAGATTGCCGGAAAAAACCATTATGCTCCGAGGTAAAAGGGGGGGGTGATTCGTTGCACAATGATTGATTTTCAGAATCAATTTGTTTCTTTTTTTGATCTGACTGTTCAATCTCTTCATTAAGTTTCTTGCTAATGTTTTTACTCACTTCAACTATTTTGCTATCAAATTTTGTGTTCATTTTTCGGATATTTAACCTTGTTTATTATTTTACAACCTTGCGGCATTCCCGATCTTCCTAGACATTAATCTTTTAATGTTTCAATAATAACATGTGCCACCGCATAAGGATATTCATCGGTCATTGTTAAGGATATGTTCATTAACCCCGATCCAATCAAATATGCTAATTGATTTGCAGCTCCATGAGCGAGTTTTAATGTAGGTTTACCAGAGGGTAAATTAATAACTTCAATATCCTTATAAAAAACACCCTTTGAAAAACCTGTCCCAAGTGCTTTAGCACAAGCCTCTTTAGCAGCCCAGCGTTTAGCATAAGTTCCTAAGCGATTCTTTCCCGCCCTTTTTTCAGCTTGTTGTATTTCAAATATAGTAAATATTCTAAAAAGAAAACGTTTACCAAAACGTTCAATAACCTTTTCAATTCTGCGGATATCACATAAGTCCAACCCATTACCAACAATCATTTTTTTCTCTATGAATGAGAACGTTCAACATAAACAATATTTTTAGCCATTTGTAATCCTAAAATCAGAGAATTTAAATGCTGTACATCCTTAACTTCAACGTCTAATAATGTCTCAATAAAATCAATATGACGATTAACAATTTTTAAATTAAGAATGTTTCCTTCATACTGAGAGATACGATTAGTAATAGTAGCCAAAAGATTTTTATCATTTTCGCCAACAACTTTAATTCTACTTACATAATTTTTTTTAGAATCCTCACGCGAAAGAATATCATAGTCCCAATCTAAACTCATGAATCGCTCTGGAGTGGATGCAAAACTGCTTAAGGTTGGGCACGTTTTCCTATGGACCGTTATCCCTTTTCCTGTTGCAACAATACCAACGATTTCGTCACCGGGTAAGGGATGACAGCACCCGGCAAAACTGACGGCTATGCCTTTGACCATACCTTTTAACGGGACAACATTTTTGGAATGATCAACGCGATTGGTCTGAGCGAGAGGTTTAATTTTTTCAGATAACCCTGGAATAAATCGAAATGATTTTCCTATTGGCTTTAATTCAGGATAAGCAGCATAAACGACCTCTTTAGGGGTGAGAGTATTTCCCCCTACCGCGATATATAAGTCCGAAAGAGATGGTTGCTTTAAATTTTTTAAAATAGTTTCTAAAATTTTTTGTGAACCATCTACCCCTTCTTGACGAAAGGCTTTAGCAAGAGCAACACGCCCGGCTTCGAGTTTAATATGTTTTTGTTGCGTACTTACAAAGTGTCTTATTCTAGCTCTTGCTTTACCGGTTACAATAAAGCGTTCCCAAGACGGAGAAGGATTGCCTTCACGGGCAGTCATGATTTCAACTTGATCACCATTATCCAGTTGTTGTCTTAAAGGTACTAAACGCCCGTTTACCTTTGCACCTACACAACGATCCCCAACCTGACTGTGAACAGCATACGCAAAATCAACAGGCGTAGCCCCTTTAGGTAACTGAATCAATTCTCCTTTAGGAGTAAAACAAAAAACTTGGTCTTTATAAAGTTCAAGCTTAGTATTTTCTAGAAATTCATCAGGTGCACTGGAGTCCTCTAAAATCTCGAGCAAATCCTGCACCCATCTTAATTTTTTTAATTTCGGAACAATTTCTGTAACTTCATCACCGAGTTTCTGTTTTTCAGAAGAAAGAGTGAATGGCAACTGTTTATATATCCAATGAGAAGCAACACCATTTTCAGCAATATCATGCATTTTTTTAGTACGTATTTGAATCTCAATCCGTTGATTACGAGGTTGTCTCAGCGTTACCCCTGTATGAATGCTTTGGTATCCATTCGCTTTAGGCGTTGATATATAATCTTTAAAACGTCCCGAAACAACAGGATATTGGCTATGAACCACACCCAAAGCACTGTAACATTCTTCTTTAGTATCGACGATAATACGAAAAGCCATAATATCGGAAAGCTGTTCAAACGTAACTTGCCTATTATTCATTTTTTCCCAAATCGAATAGCAAGATTTTTCTCGTCCTGTTACCTCCACGCTTTTGATGCCAGCTTTCAAACAAATCTCTTTTAACTCATGACAAACATTCTCAACAACATCTGCCCCCTGACCTCTTAAAAAATTCAATCGCGCTCTTATTGAAGCATCTGCCTCTGGTTCTAAAACTGCAAACGCAATATTTTGTAATTCAGTTTTAAGATTATCAACACCAATTCGCTCAGCCAAAGGTGCATAAATATCCATTGTCTCCCTAGCAATACGCTGTCTTCGGTCAAGTCGACGTACATAGTGTAACGTACGCATATTATGAAGACGATCTGCAAGTTTAACAATAAGTACACGTATATCTTTTGACATAGCC
>NZ_CAWUGZ010000008.1:0-3496 GCF_963921845.1 Commensalibacter sp. Nvir
ATGTGATAATAATATTAACGTAACCAAGCAAGCCATCCCCTAATTTGATAATACGTTTAAAATAATTTTTAATTTTGCATAAAGTTTACTTATTAAAAGTAAATAACCATTAGGTTTACACAATTATTTTAAAATCAAAATTGACAAAAACATTCCCAAGTTTTTCATGAGTTCAATATATTATACTGATAATTGCTTACAATAATCTTAAAAAAATTGAATATGTTTTGACAAATTATTAATGTTAATGTCTGAGATAATACTTTACACCATCCATATTGTAACCCCCTTAATAATAACTTTAAAAAAATTTAAGCGAAACTGCATCAAATCACCTCAAAAAAATTTAACAAATAATTTTATTGTAATTTTAAATAATATAAATACGAATAAGAACCATCATAAAACATATATATTCTTTAGTTTTGCTATTTATAGCCACTTTAGAGTCGTAAACTTACGATTTATTACCTAATATAATACTGTAAACGATATGATCTCTTGCCATAACGACAAACGTTTACTTAAGGAAATCATGATACCAACCATTGAAATATAACATCAATTTGCTAAAAATCCTCATTAAGTCGATGAAACATATAAAAAGCATTACAAAGCTACGGCTACACTTTTAGGACCGCTTAAGTTGTTAACTACACGTTAACCCTGTTTCCAACAAATTGATGTTATGTAATTTTGACCATTTTTAGGCAACATATCAAAAATAAAATTAGCTACAAAAAGAAATATTAGATTAATCTTTTTTAGAATTTACTTATAGAAACAATGCAACGGATATAAATCTTAAATTGTAAAAAACATCCAATCAAAGCCATTTTTTATTATATAAATCCAAAAACAATTTATATTACACTGCTTTACTGCTTCATACGTGGCATAAAATAATTTTTTAGAAAGTATAGTAAATTCAGTTTTTCAAAATCAATATCAATTATTCTGTAACTAATTTCTAAAATCTATCGTTTCTCAACTCCAAAGATTTACAGACATAATGGTATCTTCACGCTCTGGACTGGTCGAAATAATACTGATAGGTACTCCAATAAGAGCTTCAATTCGTTCAATATACCTTTGAGCTGCTACAGGCAACTCTGACCGTAAACGGATGCCGTATGTACTTTCGCTCCATCCAGGCAAGGTCTCATAAATAGGCTTTAAACGTTTTTGCGCCTCTAAGTTATAAGGAAAACGATGCAGCACTGCACCATCTAACTCATACCCAGTAGCAATTTTTATTTCTGTTAAACCGTCGAGTACATCCAGTTTCATTAAAGCAAGGCCATCTAATCCGCCCACTTGAACTGCATGTTTAACCAATATGCTATCAAACCATCCACAACGTCTTGGGCGCCCAGTTACAGTTCCAAACTCGCACCCTTTTTTTCCTAAGTATTGCCCGTCTTCGTCAAAAAGCTCTGTAGGGAAAGGACCTTCTCCTACACGCGTAGTATAAGCCTTGGCAATACCTAAAATATAGCCCCCTGATCGAGGCCCTGTCCCACTACCAATACCTGTTTGGGAAGGAACAGTATTTGAACTGGTTACAAATGGATACGTGCCATGATCGACATCCAACATAATAGCTTGAGCGCCTTCAAATAAAATAAATTTATTTTCATGAATATACTGAGCCATTAATTCTGGTATAGGCGCCATAAAGGGCAGTATTTGAGTAGCCACCTCATTAATATACCGTAATGTATCTTCTTTAGTAAAATTTTTCTCACCCAGTGAGGTAAGCAAAGCGTTATGATGAAATAATAATTCATCTAAACGCCAATTTAATGTTTTTGATTCAAGTAAATCGCATAAACGTATTGCTCTTCTTGCTACTTTATCCTCATAAGCGGGCCCTATGCCACGCCCAGTCGTCCCAATTTTTTTATCCCCTCTTGCACGTTCTCTTGCTTGATCTAGCGCTACATGAGAGGGTAAAATAAGAGGACAATTTTCTGCAACTTTGAGTATTTCAGGTGTAATATGAATATTTTGATCTCTGAAGCGAGCAATTTCTTTTAGTAATGCCTGAGGATCAAGGACAACCCCATTACCAATGATGCTTGTCTTTTGACGAACAATACCTGAAGGCAATAAAGATAGTTTGTAGCTTTTACCCTCAACAACTAATGTGTGCCCAGCGTTATGACCCCCTTGAAAACGTACAACTATATCGGCCTTACTTGCCAACCAATCAACAATTTTTCCCTTACCTTCATCACCCCATTGGGCACCTACAATGGTAATACTAGACATCAAACTTTCCTAACATATTTAAGGTAATTTTGTACAATTTTAAGCTTCCTTATTCATAAGTGACATTATGGACTTTTCTTTGTATATAAAATGACAATCTAAACGCTTTGCTTCTTGCTCGTCGTCATAAATTTCTTCTAGTCCCATGACAAGTGAATACCCTTTATGACGCAAGTGCTTAACGTGTTCGATGCTATTACCAAAAGGTATATAAATCTTACGAAAGGTATTCATATCAATATTTACTGCCTGTAACAATATATCTGGACGAAGTGTCATTCCACAAGCTGCTTCGCCATTATTCGAAAGATAGCGGCCTCCTCGACCTACCTCTCCGCTGATACCTTCAATATATACCGAAATGCACAATCCTGTATGATAGTTCCATCCACGAAATTCAACCGGATCTATCGTCAACGATATCGTGTCATTCTGTTTTTTAATAGTCTCTGCAGAAACAAATAATCTTTGTAAAATAAGATTTGCTTCAGGGGAAAGATGTAATTTTTTTAGCATTTCAAAGGCTCTATCTATCGGACCAGCCGCCTCTAGCATTGTGATAAGCGTTTCCGAAGCTGGCCCAGCAAGTTGTTTAACCGCCGCTACATCTTTACGATCCAATGCACGAAAAAGCGTTTTGGCGGATGCAGGAGTAAATTTTGCCTCATATATAATAGTCTGAGCGAGCTGAGGCATAAGTAAATCAAAGGAGATGATGGACTTTATACCTAACCCTTTTAATGCTTCAGAAGTAATTGTAATTATTTCTGCATCCGCCTGGGGACTATCCACACCAATAAGCTCAATGCCGGCTTGTAAAATCTGTCGTGTTGAATGGTTTTTGGTTCCACTTACCCATACACAAGGTCCTGAATATGACAAACGTAAAGGTCTTGGAGAATTAATCAGCCGCGTCGTCGCAATACGTGCAATTTGCGGAGTGATGTCTGAACGTAATCCCATCATATAATGCGTCTCAGGATCCATTAAACGAAATGTCTGTTCAGCAACCCCTGTGCCTGCATGCGCCAAAATACTTTTTTCAAATTCCAATAAAGGGGGATTAACTCTTTCGTAACCAAAGGCGACAAAAGTATCCATGATTGAATGCAATCCTCTTGCCTCCACTTCGGCGTTAACAGGTAGAAGATCACAAAAACCTACGGGCAGCAACGCACTGCTCATCTCCATATCATTGATCATTAAATAAGCGCCTCTGCTA
>NZ_CAWUGZ010000009.1:0-51739 GCF_963921845.1 Commensalibacter sp. Nvir
CTTAATAAATTATAAAAACCTAAAGTTTACTTGAACTATTTTTTTTATTATTTAGACAAAATTTACCCCAATGCTTATCTTGCATTTCATTTAATCTTGAAACAGTGCGTTTGGGAAAAATTTTTTGATTACATTCAGAACAAATATTATTGTAATTTTCTTCCGCACTCGCATAAAATTTAGTACGATACTCGTATAAAACATCAATTAACACAACAAAACGTTCAATAACATTGCGCTCTTCTGAATTAAATTTGGGTATGCCATCCACTATCACTACATTAAAATTCTGCGCTAACGTTAAATAATCTCCTCTTCCTAAATTTACATCACAAAGCTGTTTAAATAAAAATCGTGCCACTTCTCCAGAAGCTTTAGAAACAATAAAAGAGCGACCCATTACGTTAAAAATTCGTTCTTTCATCGGCTCCCCTTTTGATTCCCTCAAAAAAATAGCATCAAGACAAGCACTATTTTTACTATCGTAAGGAGTTAGCCATTTTTTTTCTTCAATTGTTCTATTCAGTCGATAATCTTTTACAGAATCAACTTCAATTTCCATCATATGTGATTGCAATATTTTTATGAAGGGTTTAAAGGCATCTGCGCCAGGCTTATTTTGAAAAAGTTGTCCCAAATGTACATTAGAAGTTGCCACAACGACAACCCCGAGACGAAAAAGGTGATCAAATAAACGCCCTAGTAAAACAGCATCCGCAATGTCATTAATCTGGATTTCATCAAAACAAATTAACCATGTTTTGCTTGCTAAATTCTTTGCTAACAATGGAACAGGATCTTTACCTTGAGGAAAATTTATCTTTAATTTATTAAAACTAATATAAATCTGTTGCATAAAACCGTGAAAATGTGCCCTTAATTTTTGTTTAATAGGGATATGTTCATAAAACAAATCCATCAACATTGATTTGCCCCGTCCCACCTTTCCTACTAAGTAGATTCCTTTAGGTGCACGACGTGGCTTCTGCCAAAAATGTTTAAAATTTTGCAAAACACTTGAACTAATCGTTTTAGGTTGGTAATTTATTAATTCTCCATATAAATAATCAAACGCTGCAACAACTTTGCGTTGAGCATTATCATCTTGCAAAAGCCCTGCTTTAATTTTTTGATTATATATCGTGCTAAAACGACTCATCGTTGTATTTTTCTTTTATTTTCTATTTAATGTAATGTCATAAACTTTGCTTATGTTTTATTTAGACATTTTTCTTAATCATTAACGTTAACAATATATTTTTCCATTTCGAACATTCCATTGTTTGATTGAATGTTAAAATATTTACTTTTATAACAAATTAGGTTTTATTTACTACAAAATATTCATTGAACTCCAAGGATTTAAACTATGGGTTATCGCATAGCTGTAATTGGTGCCACTGGCGCAGTAGGTAGAGAGATTTTAAAAATACTTGCAGAACGTCAATTCCCAATTAAAGAAATTAGTGCACTTGCTTCACCGCGGTCTGCTGGAAAAGAAATTTCTTTTGGCGATAAACAAACATTAAAGGTTCAAAACCTTGAAACTTTTAATTTCTCTGGCTGGGATATTGTCCTTTCTTCCGCTGGTGCAACATTATCCTCTATTTATGCTCCAAAAGCAGCCAAAGCTGGATGTATTGTTGTTGACAACACATCCCAATTCCGCATGGATCCTGATGTTCCTTTAATTGTGCCAGAAATTAATGTTGATGACCTTAAAAAGATGAAACGCAATATTATTGCTAACCCTAATTGTTCAACTATCCAAATGGTCATGGCTTTAAAACCTCTTCATGAACTTTTTAAAATCAAGCGAGTAGTGGTTTCAACCTATCAAGCAACGGCAGGGGCAGGGAAAAAAGGAATGGATGAACTTTATACTCAAACTAAGGACTCCCTTACCGGCAACCACATTACCCGTAATCACTTTACTAAGCAGATAGCTTTTAATTGTATTCCACACATTGATGCATTTATGAACGACGGATCGACTAAAGAAGAATGGAAAATGTCTGTCGAAACCCGTAAAATTCTAGATCCAAATATTCTTGTTTTTGCTACTTGTGTACGAGTGCCCGTCTTTATCGGCCATGGTGAAGCAATCAGTATTGAATGTGAAAAGCCCATTAATCTCGCTAAAGCTCGTCAAGCTCTTAATAAAACTAATGGCGTAATTTTGTATGATGAACGTAAAGACGAAGGGTATATTACACAAATCGAAGCCGCTGGTGAAGACGCGTCTTATGTATCTCGACTACGCATAGACCCCACCGTCCCTAACGGATTGGGATTTTGGTGTGTATCTGATAATCTACGAAAAGGAGCAGCTTTGAATACTGTTCAAATTGCTGAAGCTTTAATTCAATCAAAGTTAATATCAAATTAAATAAAATAAACCCTAATTCTTCCAAAAAACTTGTAATCTGCTTTTTCACTTGCAGTTTATACACATAATGAAAGCAAATTAATTCTCTCAAATTGAACATAATTTTCAAATAAATTAACTAGACCAAATAACTGGTCAAGCATAAATTGAAGTTATTATCGACAAGGCGATATTAACTTTTCATATGGGGAGAGTACCATCTATTAAAATCGCGTAATTTTATACACTTGATCTATAAAAATAATCGATTCCTTTAAAAAAATTTTCCCCATCCCTTTTAAAATTTATAGATCAAAACCTACACATGGCATTTATTCAAAGCCATGAAAAATTAACACATTAGGAAATGATTATGTCGGATATACGAGCGACTTTTTACGAAGGTCATAATAGCGACGGCGCGTTAAAAAAACGCCCCATGTCCCCTCATCTGCAAGTTTATAAGCCAATACCTTCTATGATACTTTCCATTTTAAACCGCGTAACGGGAGCCGCAATGGCTTTCGGTAGCACCCTTGTGGTTGCGTGGTTATTTTCAGCGGCTCAAGGACCAAAGCCATTTAAAAAAATGCAAGGAATTACCAGACATTTCATTGGGCAAACTGTAATTTTTGGATTTTCTATCTCTTTCTTTTTACATTTCATACGAGGCATTCGACATCTCATTTGGGATTCAACAGGAAAACGTTTACAAAAAGATGAAATTAACCAAGACAGCGTCATTGATATTGCCGCTATATTAACGTTAACCTGCGGACTGTGGGCTTTAATCATTGGCAAACGCTTAAGAAACAAGAAATAACGTCAAGTCCCTTTTTTAAATAATGTTTTAAACTCAAAACTCCTAGTTTTTTACCTTTGAAGGAAAAATATAAAGTGATCCCCTCTCACCAAAACCCTAGAGTAATGCGTTCGCATTTAGGCCGAGTACGCTGTTTGGGCGTTGGCCATAATGCTTTTGAACATTGGTGGACTGAACGACTTTGTGCTACGGGCATGGCTCCATTATCCATCTGGTTCATAATACAATTATTAAGATTAAGTGATGCTGAGCATAAAGACGTTGTTTACTGGGCAAAAAAACCCATAAATTCTGTTTTATTATTAGCACTCGTATTACTTACTTTTAATCATATGCGATTAGGACTAAGCGTTATTACAGAGGATTACACTCGCGGTAAAATTAGAATGGCACTTAATCTTTTAATTAAAGGATGCGCACTCTTTATGGGATTACTAACTATTTCTTCTATTTTAAAGTTAATGCTTACTTCTCCAAATAAACTATAAATAATAATTCAACGAAACAGGACATATTTATACTGATGATTACAAATATTACTACACCGCACAATTATCGCGTTGTTGATCATGCTTATGATGTCATCGTTGTTGGCGCAGGTGGAGCTGGGCTACGTGCCACTTTAGGTATGGGCGCTTGTGGTTTTCGCACGGCTTGTATTACCAAAGTTTTTCCTACAAGAAGTCACACTACTGCAGCTCAAGGAGGAATAGCCGCTTCATTAGGCAATATGGCCGAGGACCATTGGCAATGGCATATGTATGACACCATCAAAGGTTCAGATTGGTTAGGTGATCAAGATGCTATTGAATATCTATGCCGGCAAGCCGTCTCCGCAGTCTATGAACTTGAACACATGGGCGTACCGTTTACTCGAACAGAAAATGGCAAAATTTACCAACGACCTTTTGGAGGTCATATGAGAGATTTTGGTCAAGAACCAGTACAACGTGCTTGTGCAGCGGCTGATCGTACTGGGCATGCCATTTTACATACACTGTATCAGCAAAGTTTAAAACATGATGTTGAATTTTTTATAGAATATTTTGCCATTGACCTTATAATGGACGATCAGGGTACGTGTAAAGGCGTTATAGCTTGGTGTCTTGAAGATGGTTCTATTCATCGTTTTCGAGCCAATTTGGTCGTCCTCGGCACAGGAGGCTATGGAAGAGCTTTTCAATCTTGTACCTCAGCGCATACCTGCACGGGAGATGGTAACGCAATGGCGATGCGCGCAGGTATTCCAACACAAGACATGGAATTTGTTCAATTTCATCCAACAGGTATTTTCCCCGCTGGCTGTCTACTTACCGAAGGCTGCCGAGGAGAAGGTGGCTATTTAACCAATAGTACAGGCGAACGTTTTATGGAACGGTACGCGCCTCATGCAAAAGACCTAGCTTCTCGTGATGTTGTCTCACGAGCAATGATCATTGAAATCAACGAAGGTCGTGGCTGTGGTCCTCAAAAAGATCATCTTATGCTCCACTTGGAACATTTAGGAAAAGATATACTTCATGAACGTTTACCAAGTATTGTCGAAACTTCTCGTGTGTTTGCTGGTATAGATGTTACCAAAGCCCCTGTCCCCGTTTTACCGACGGTACATTACAATATGGGGGGAATACCTACCAACATTCATGCAGAAGTTTTAAAACCTACTACCGACAATCCTGATGCAATTGTTCCGGGACTTATGGCTATTGGTGAAGCAGCCTGTGTATCTGTTCATGGTGCCAATCGTTTAGGAACAAACTCTTTACTGGATTTAATTGTTTTTGGACGGGCTGCTGCTTTAAGAGCTCAAGAAATTTTAAAACCTCATCAACATATAGAACCTCTTTCCGAAAATGCTGGTGAAAACGGGCTTTTACGCTTAGATCGCTTAAGGTATAGCGAAGGAAAAACCAAAGTCGCTGCACTACGTAATAATTTGCAAAGAACAATGCAACATCACGCTGCTGTCTTTCGTAATACCAAAAATTTGGCAAAAGGAATTGAAAAATTAAAAACTATTTGGGAAAAAGTTGAGGATATATCTGTTTCAGATAAATCACTAATTTGGAACACGGATTTAATGGAAGCACTGGAATTTGAAAATTTACTTTCCAATGCTACGGTGACTCTATCTAGTGCTTTCGCTCGTCATGAAAGTAGAGGCGCCCATGCGCATGACGATTACATTAATCGAGATGATAAAGAATGGCTAAAACACACGGTATCTTATCTTGATGATAAAGGAAATGTTACTTTATCCTATCGACCTGTTCATTTAGATACTTTGACAAATGAAGTTCAAACCTTCCCCCCTAAAAAGCGCGTATATTAAATCCAGAAAGGCATTAACTTATGGTAGAGTTTCGATTACCTAAAAACAGTCGTGTTAAAATGGGAAAAATCTTTCATGCACCTCCTGGTACAAAAAACATTAAACGATTTAAAATTTATCGATGGAGCCCAGATGAAAACAGTAATCCCGTCATTAATACCTATGAAATTGATCTGGATAAAATTGGCCCCATGGTTTTAGATGCCTTGATTTATATCAAAAACGAAGTGGATACGACTTTATCTTTTCGACGTTCTTGTCGGGAAGGCGTCTGCGGCTCCTGTGCCATGAATATTGATGGAGAAAATACATTAGCTTGTCTAAAACCTATTAAAGAAGTTCGCCACGATGTTCCTATTTATCCATTGCCGCATATGCCTGTCATTAAAGATCTAATACCAGATTTAAGCGGCCCCTTTGCACAACTGCGTGAAATTGAACCGTGGCTTAAATCTGATACTCCCCCACCCCCTGATAAAGAACGCCTACAGAGTATTGATGAACGAAAAAAACTTGATGGACTCTACGAATGTATTCTGTGTTTTTGCTGTTCAACCTCTTGTCCTTCTTACTGGTGGAATGGAGATCATTATTTAGGTCCAGCGGTACTGCTGGCAGCTTTACGTTGGATCCATGACAGTAGAGAAGAGCGTGCGGGCGAACGTCTAAGTGAACTCGAAGATTCTATGCGTCTCTATGCCTGCCGTACTATTATGAATTGTACTCAAACTTGTCCTAAAGGACTTAACCCTGCTTATGCAATTGCAGAATTAAAAAAGCTACAGGTTGAACGAAAAGTTTAAATCGAGTATGTATGGATCATGAGTAAAAAAACAACTTTTGATCCATCCTTTCCTAAACCAACAGATCATTTCAAAGCATGGTGCAATAGTTTTTTTATTGATCACTCTATGTTCAGATTAGTTTGGTCCAATTTTGCAGTTGTTATTCCTAATAAAGTTTACCGTTGTAATCATCCAACACCTGCGAGACTAAGGAAACTTACTGAAAAATACCATTTAAAAACCATCTATAACCTTCGCGGCAAAAGAGATTGCGGCTCAGATGCTCTTTCGCGCTTTACCAGTAAAGAATTAGGACTTCATCACATTGATCTTCCTTTTGAAAGTAGGGGAGCTCCTCATAAAGATCGAATTCTTAACTTAGTTAAAATTTATAAAGAAAGTAAATTTCCTTTACTAATACATTGTAAATCAGGTGCTGACCGCGCAGGATTAATCGCCGCTATCATTGTTTTAATAGAAAACAATAATATTTACCAAGCGCAAAAACAATTATCGTGGATATATGGACATTTTAAACATTCCAAAACAGGAATACTCGATTCTTTTTTTGAAAAATACTATTTTGAAACACTTGGAAAAAAGGATTTTATCCAATGGGTTGCTCAAGAGTACGATGAGAATGAACTAAAAAAACATTTCAAACCGAAACGTTTATCATCCTTTGTTACCGATATTCTTCTTAAAAGAGAATAAATTATTCCTCAGCTATGTTTTTAATCAATTGCAGTATTCTATCCCGTTTTTTTTTATCACGTATACTGTAATAAGCCCTTAACAATTCAATCCCTTCCTCATTATGCACGTTTGATTTATCTATTGAATGTAATATCTCTCTAGAAGAGCTTACGCTATTCTCTTCTAAAACAAAATCATTAGCCATTATTTTTAAATCGCTAATGTAATCTTTATCAATGTAAATTGGATCTACAATTTCATCAAAGAAGAAATTAATAGGCACGTTTAAAGCATCTGCGACGTCTAGAAGTCTTGACGCAACGATACGATTGGTACCTTTTTCGTATTTTTGTACTTGTTGAAAAGATAATTTTAGCACAGACGCTAATTTATGCAATGTAAATTTTAAAGCATTCCGCCTCATTCTTATACGTTGGCCAATTCTTTGGTCAATGGTTTCAACGGAACTATTAATTGGTAATTTATCGATAGACATAAAACTATATTAACCCATATTACTGAATAATAATAAATAAAATTGTTACATATTAATAATAATTTGATATTTTAACAAGTAACATTAAATAATTAACAGCATTATGAGTTAAATTCAAGAATAGTAGTTAAATTTTAACTTATTAACTCTTTCGATAAAGCAATATAATAAATAATATATAAAAAATTACTTAAACGTTATTGGTAATTAAATTTTGTAAACATTATCGTGATGCTACAACTATTAATTGTATCTGTAAAATTTTAATGATTGCTAGTAAACCTTCTATTGTTAAATTTAAAAAACATATTATTAACTCCAATTAATTTTAAAACATTTCACTTACAATTCTTTACGGTAGTCATCAATTTAATTTAGTAACTCAAAAATCAATGGATATTTACGAACCCGTTTCTAAGATTGAAATAAAAATTAAATAGACTAAGCTAAGCATTTTAAACAATACTTTATGGAAATTGTAATGTGGCCTCCCATTAATCCACCCAGGAATATTCATTTTTTATCTATCAGTGCACTGGAAGCCGTTCAATATAAATCAAACCTTATTAACCAATATGGCAATGCTGATGTTAATCAAAGTGAAGTTATCGTTTGTGTAGGAGGTGACGGCTTTGCTTTGGAAACCCTACACAATTATATAAATTTTCATATCCCTATTTATTGTATCAACTTTGGTTCCGTTGGTTTTCTTACCAATCCTAAAATCATTTCCGAAGATTTACCAAGAATATTACATAAGGCAAAACCAACTAATTTGCGCCCTTTGTCCATGACGGTAGAGACAGCAGATGGAAAAATGCATAGCGCTTTAGCTTTTAACGATATTTTTTTATATCGACAAACAAGACAAGCTGCTAAAATAAAAATTACTACAAATGAAAAAGTCAGGCTTTCCGAATTGATATGTGATGGAATAATTGTTTCCACCCCTGCAGGATCAACGGCCTATAATCTTTCGGCACACGGCCCCATTGTTCCACTTAATTCAGGACTTCTTCCTCTTACCCCAATTTGTCCTTTTAGACCGAGGCGATGGCGTGGTGCTCTTTTACCTGCATCAACCTCTTTTGAATTTAAAATCATAGAAGAACAAAAAAGACCCGTCGCTGCCGTTGCAGATTTTACTGAACTCAGAAACGTTACACATGTATTTGTCAGGGAAAATAAATCGGTGTGTTCTACCCTATTGTTTAATCCAGATCATGGGTTATCAGAACGTATTGTGGCAGAACAATTTTCCGTTTGATTTGCAATCAACAAATTACATTATTGACAAGCTATCCAACATATGTGCTTCTTCTTTAATCTGCGAAAAGGACTTCCTGAATATATAACCTTGCCCCCACATCGTTGAGATAAAGTCTTCTGCACCTGCTTGTTGAAGTTTCTTTCTTAACTTACATACAAAGACATCAATAATTTTAACATCGGGCTCATCTTTTTCAATCGTATAAAGATAATTTAAAATTGTAGATTTACTGATTAATATACCTCTTCTGGCAACCAGCATTTCTAAAATTGAATATTCTTTACCAGTTAGATGGACTTGATTGCGGTTAACGTATACTTCGCGAGTCTCAAGATTTATTTTCAGATTATCAATTTGAATAATTCTTTCGCTCCCCAGTTTATTTACACGTCTAAGGACAGCCTTACAACGAGCAACCAACTCTTTTGCTTCAAATGGAACAGTAACATAATCATCAATACCCACTTGAAACGCTTGCAACTTTACATCCAATTCCCTTCTGTCAGAAACCACAATAATAGGTATTTTTTCATTAAAAGACCTTAACAGTTTAATATTAGAAAAGAATTGTTTGTCTGAACTATTAAGCTCTACCAAAATAAGATCGTAATCGTAGCACCTGATAGCGGAAATAATTTGCGATTCATACCCTACACGATCAATTGAAAATCCAGTTTTCTTTAACTCTTGATAGAACTCATGCTCTGTAAAAAAGAATTCACCCATAAGAAGAACATGCATAACAACCACTCCAGATTAATTATCTTTAATAATTACAACTACAGGTTGAAACAAATCGTGGGAAAAAGCAACAGAAAGTTAATATTTTACATCCAATTTGTTAAAAATAAGGTGAACGTGTTAATATTTAGACAGAATTTGAACATAATGTTTAAAGTACTTTAAAGAATTACCCTTCATTTTAAAGTTTCAATTTCTCTTAAAAACATTTCTGATAAATTTCCACCCATGCTGGCGTATTACATTGCCCAAAGGCCCTCCAAAAGCACCAAGCAAAGCTGTTAAAGCGAGAGAATTCCTTAATTCTTTTAAACTATGGTTCCGTATAACTTTTGCTTCTATTTCTTCAACAGAAACTCTTTGCCTAACGGCAAGAAGAAAAAACAACGCCATTAAAAAAATATCAAAAGCAAATAAGATTAAAGAAACTCCTAAAACTCCAAAATGAAATAAATCCCAACATAATGCCGCCAAAACTGCGTGAAGTGAAATCAGTGTAAACAAACCACAGAGTGCCCCAATAGCACATAAAATTAGCTGTTTTACCACTCTTGCTGATCTCTTTTTTAACAACAAAACTTCAGCATCGGCGATTGTCTTGCCTAAAGTAGTAATTTTCATGAATTTTTAAACCATTTTCTAAATTAAACCAATTAACGATTAGATCTGCCCAAAAGATAACCAACAACAGAGGATATAACAATAGCAAGCAACGGTTTAGATTTGATCTTTTGTGACACTTGGTCAATTTGATTATTGGCTACTTTTTTTACATCTTGTGCAGCGTGTTCTGCTCTATCCGAAGCTTGAGTAATAACGGGATTAATTTGTTCATTTATTAATGCCCCGACTTGTTTTTTAATATTATTTAATTCTTCTCTTCCCTTTTGCTCGACCGTTTCAACGAACTCTTTCTTTTGTTTGCGACTGAAAAACATTGTATTCTCCGTAACTATTCAATGAAAGAAACTTTAAAACCTAATCTCTGTCTTCATAAATTTATTATTGTGACGGGATATGAATCAATAAATAAAAAAAAGTAATTCATATCTGTCTTACGGTGTTACTTAAATACACTAAGGGAAAGTAAAAATTTAAAAGTGCTTTAAGGCAGTATATTGAAAAATAACTAGCCCACTTATAAAGCGTTTACTTGATTATTTTTATAATAACCAAAAATATGTGCCACATAATTTTATCATTATCAGATAAGGATTAAGATGAAAATTTATTAATTAAAAACTGTACCGTGTCTTTTCAAAATACCTGTCCCTCGGATGAAATATAATCCGAATCGTCAAAAAAATTATTTAAAACTATATTACAGTAATATTAGATTGTTACTTTACACTAAACGTTTTTAAAAATTTTGAGTATAAAGATACCTTTTAAGTTTAATTTCTTCATAGTATATTTACTATACCGCACCTTTTTAACGTGCTCATCACCACAATAACAATCTTTTTTGTATTTTATATCATCGCACACAAAGCTAATAAGATGATTAGCCTTGTCTTGTTTTTGAAACAATCTTACACGTTAATATTGTATCTTACTTTTTTTATAGTTTTCATAACAGACGCGATATTTTTTTACAAAATTTCTAACTTTTACGAAGACTCTATACGTTTACCCAAAATGGTAAGAAAAATAATACAAAAAACGGGTATAATACGTTATTGAAAAAAACTATTTTAAAACTGTCTACTTGGTTAATACGTTAAGCAAATCGCTGAGTGGTTTGAATTGACAATATAAAATAATTAATTTTTTGGCATTAACTCGAAAAAAAGAAAACAGTTTAATTGCTCTTAATGGAATTATGGGATCCAAGCTTAAAAATAGACTAATTACGAATTATAATGTTTTTACATTTTAATAAATATTTCTAATAAAATAAGACTCAAAAACTATTTTAAATCGCTTATAAAATGCTATTAATTGATTTACTTCATCTTAAAATCTATTAACAAATATTGATTTAAAAAAAATAAAACCCTTCTAAGCTCCGATTGACACCATAATTTGATTAAACATTTATATTGTCAATTAACGTTTAATTATAAATGCTTGCTCCTTATCAGCAGTTTTGCGTATGCTAAAATTTACCTTACAATGCGAATTCATATTAAAACTACATAGAATCATTTTTGATGTCTGGATTCGTAAGGATGCTATACATTGGACTCAGTCAATGCATTATTTTAAGAGCTCTTTCTATTTCACAGCGTTATGCCTTAGTATAGCTGGATATTTAGGATATCAATCAACCCATACATTAGCAGGAACGTTATCGACGATATTTATCTGTGCAATGTTAGGGGTGCTTGAAATTTCGATCTCCTTTGACAACGCAGTCGTTAATGCGAACACCTTAAAAACAATGTCCAAAATTTGGCAACGCCGTTTTTTAACGTGGGGAATGATTATCGCTGTTTTTGGGATAAGACTAATTTTTCCTTTACTCATTGTAAGTATAGCCGCACGAGTTGGACCTATATCCGCTTTACAACTCGCTCTCAACGAACCCGAACGTTATGCACAGATAGTATCAAATGCACACACAGCGATTATGGGTTTTGGCGCAGCTTTCCTTGCTTTAGTGGGATTAAATTTCTTTTTTAACACACAAAAAAATGTGCATTGGATACGATTTTTAGAAGTTAAATTAGTAAAACTTTCAAAATTAGATTCTATCGAAATTATGTTGGTCTTAATAGCGATTATCTTTATGTCGAAATTAACCGCTAAAAGCGAGTCCCTCGTATTTGTTATCTCCGGTCTTTTTGGTATCGTTACTTATATAAGCCTTGATGCGTTAAACCATTTGCTAAACCAAACAAACTCATCCCATAACACGCTTATAAAAGCAGGGCTCGGTAGTTTTCTTTATTTAGAAGTATTAGATGCTTCCTTTAGCTTTGACGGGGTCATCGCTGCATTCGCTTTAACGACCAATTTATTTATTATTGTTTTAGGACTTAGTATAGGCGCCATGTTTGTCCGTTCGTTGACACTCATGCTGGTAAACCTTAATACGTTAAATAAATATCGTTTTCTAGAACATGGAGCATTTTGGGCAATTTTAGTACTGTCAGGTTTTATGTTTTTCAGTGTTTATAAAAAAATACCAGAGGTAATCACAGGATTAATCGGGGCAATTCTAATCGTTATTGCCTTTATTTCTTCGCTCTATTGGAATAAAAAATATTCTAAAAAAGTCTAATAGCCACTATGAATCAATTTCTTTATAGTTTCGCTCATCTCAAAAACAATATCCAAACTTTTTTAGTGGCAAGTCAAACTCATAAAGAATTTTTTAATTTAACAAAATTGAAAAGACGAATTTTTTTTTGCTCTTAAAAGGAAATTTACACACTGCGAAATGTAAACAATCAATCTTTCGTTAGAAATTTATAAATCAAGTCTTTTAACTTTACACTTTAGAAATTAATGAGGATGAATCTTGTATTCCGATGTTCCTAATTTTTTCTAAATCCTTAATAACGCTTCTAGCATCAGCGTGTATGAATTATTTTGTTTTAATAAAATTATAGCCGATCTCAAACAGAGAACATGCCATCGCATACCTTTCCAATAAATCGTTATAAAGTGATTGGAACTCCTTTAATGAATGCTGGGCACTTAGCTTCTCCCCTATAAAAGCGTGCGCAAGACGTTGATTTCTAAGAGCCTTAATTTTATCATAAATCCCTTTTCTTTCCCCATTAGTATATTTATTGTAAAGCCGCATAAATGAACTTCTATTTTTTTCATATTTAATTATAACCTCAGGATATTCTTTAAAGTTTTCACTAAAATACTTAACGAATTTTTTATCTTTTATAAAAAAAATATTTAAGAAAAACCAACATTCTTATGATATTTATTTAGTTTATCCTATGTTTTGCAATCAATAACCGTGTCATTCATACGAATGAACGTTGTATAACATCAAATAAACATATAGCTTCTCTTAACAGAATTTTTTAAAAAAATCGTTTCTTTGTGATAATTCTTTATAGGTTTCCCACGTAGGATAATTGAACGAATTTTTACAAGAAAATGATTAAGTAGATAAAATTTATATTTACCTATCTTATTTTCAATAACATCATCTAAGCGCAAACTTACTACCGTAAGTTTCACATTATTATGCTATTAAAAATTTTATTAGCCGTTCATATATTTTTGAATAATGAAAAAATTTACTGCAATAAAATAAATAATATAAACTCTTTTAAAAGAGTATAAGATTGAATCTATAATACGAATAAGAATCCATATATCAAAATTCTCAAAACAGAAACTAATTACGTTGAACGCAAAAATCATCTACTTATAATACAAGTCAACTTGGCCAACCTGTGCCCTAAATTAGGGGGTTTTGAATTTATAATGCAAACAAAAATCTACACTTCGGAACTTATAAAACGAATATTAATTACGTTAAACGCAAAGATCATTTACCTATAATATATCTAGAATAAATAAATCTTCGCCTTAAGTTAAGTTACAGAGTTTTAAAATGGTATTGCGAAATAGAAATGAAAACCTCACTAAAGATAAAGGAATCAACACCAATGGGTCTCGCAGAGGAAATCGTCGGAACATGGCAACTTGTCTCTTATCAAGTGGAACTACAAGCGACGGGAGAATTCATTGATGCAATGGGAGACTATCCGCGCGGAAGAGTAATTTTTACAGCAGATGGCTGGGTTGCGTTTAATCTTGAAGGCACGGGTCGTGAACCCGCTCATTCCGATGAAGATCGTGCGCATCTAATGGAGACCCTAGTGGCCTATATTGGTCGGTATCGAATTGAAGGAAACCAATGGGTTACAACAGTACAAACAGCATGGGCTCCGGAATGGGTAGGCACCGAACAACGTCGCACCGTTACAATTGAAGGAGATACGGCTCAGGTAGTTACCCCCTGGCGAAAAATGCCCAATTGGGCAAAAGATCAAATGTCACGCAGTATCATAAAATTTGTCCGAGCGCGTTAATGTTTGCACCTGGTATGATGTCAATCTCTGATGGTATCACACTCTCTGTTCTTCAAGACGACGATCTTCAGTCTAAACTGAAGGAAATTACGCAGTTCCTAACAGACAGAGGCTTAAATATCGATGTTCAGGTAAAGACGTTTATACTTGCATACAATCAAGAAGATAACCAAATTGTCGGTTGTGCTGGTCTAGACAAAAATGTTGTGAAATGCGTTTGTGTGGATGAACAATTTCGTGGATCGGGTCTAAGTGTAAAGATTGGAACGGAAGTCATCAAGCGTGGTCTCTCCGAAGGCTATGACGACCTTTTTCTTTACACAAAATACAAGAATTTGAAGCTTTTCCGAGGATGGGGATTTACACCTCTCGTCGAGCTTCCCGATGTTGTTGCCTTCATGAACTACAACTCTCAGAAATTTCGTGATTACCTTGAGGGTTTGCAGACACTCAAAAAAAATGGCTCACGTATCGGTAGCGTTGTTATGAACGCGAACCCTTTTACAAACGGGCATCGATACCTTGTAGAGCAGGCATCTAAAAATTGTGATTGGGTGCACGTTTTTTTAGTTCGAGAAGATGTATCTCTTTTTTCATATAAAACCCGACTTGAGCTTGTTCGAGAAGGGCTCGCAGATATTAACAATGTTACCGTTCATGAGGGATCGGATTATATCATTTCGCATGCAACTTTTCCTCAATATTTTCTTAAAAACGATTATGACGTAAATACTCAGGCCTCTGCGATAGATGCACTCATGTTTCGTCGATATATTGCCCCTGCATTGAACATAAGCGTAAGGTATGTAGGAACAGAGCCTCTCGATAAAACCACAGCAAGGTATAATCTTGTCTTAAAGAAATTCCTAAATACCTATCCGTATAATGCCAAACCCATTGAGCTTAAAGAGCTTGAAAGGTTGAAATATCGTGGTGTGGTGGTTTCTGCCTCCAGAGTTAGACGTTTGATGGAAGCAAGAAATTATGAGGGTATCAAAGATTTAGTTCCAGAATCGACATTTGTATTTATTAAAAATGCCTCCGACAACTGCCAAAAAAAGAAGGAAACCCTATGATGAAAATCAAGCAAAAAGGCATAGCAGGGACCTTAGAGTCGAGCGATGTCCTTGTTGTCGTTAGTCCTCATAATGAAGACAAAATAAAACTCATCTTACAAAGTAAAGTTGAAAAACAATACGGTGACTCTATAAAAAAAACCGTTATCAGCACTCTGTCTAAATGTGGTGTGGTATCGGCGTTGGTTGATGTTAGAGACCAAGGCGCCTTAGATTGCGTTATTAAGGCACGCGTTGAAACGGCTGTTTACCGGGCCGCTGATGAAAAAAAAGTAAAATTCGGAGAACTATCATGAGGCTACGTCGAAGCATGATGTTCATTCCAGGGGCTAACGCTGGAATGTTGTCGAATTCTTATATATACAAACCCGATTCAGTAATGTTTGACCTTGAAGATTCAGTAAGTCTTACGGAAAAAGACAGTGCACGATTTCTGGTTTTCAATACACTGAAAGAAAACCTCTACGAAGGTATTGAAACCGTTGTCCGTATCAATAGCGTTGAAACCCCCTTTTGGGAAGACGACCTGGATATGGCCGTTCGCGGTGGGGTTGAAATTGTTCGTTTGCCCAAAACGGAAATCGTTGATGACGTTCGAGAAATTGAACAGCGTATTGAAAAAATTGAAAAAGACTGTGGGCGTCCAGCCGGCGATACAAAAATTATGGCGGCAATTGAATCCGCCTGCGGCGTCGTCAACGCTGTAGCCATTGCAAAATCAACGCCACGTATGGTGGCGATTGCACTGGCCGGTTTCGATTACCTTGTCGATATGCAGACCTCCCGTAGTTCAGGAAGCGAGCCCGAGTTGTTTTATGCTCGAGCTGCCGTTCTCCATGCTGCAAGGGCTGCAAAAATTGACGCCTTCGACGTGGCGTACGGCAATGTCAACGATGAAGAGGGGTTTTTGCGAGAAGTCGAAATTGCAAAAAACCTGGGATATAATGGAAAGTCCCTAATTCATCCAAGACAAATTGAACTTTTACACAAAGCTTATGCACCCACGCAAAAGGATGTCGATTATGCCCAAAAAGTAATTCAAGCAGCTCAAGAGGCTGAAGAAAAGGGTCTGGGTGTGATTTCGCTCGACGGTAAGATGATTGATCCGCCTGTCGTGTATGAAGCGCAGCGCGTTCTTCTTTTAGCTGAAAATTCCTAAGGTAGGTTCAAATGGCTTACGAAAAAAAAAGAGCTGAAATTTACGCAGCAAAAAATAAGCTTCCTTCATTCGAAGGAGTATTTGCAAACTCACCACAGCTTGCAAATCCTGTGACAAAATTACGGCGCAAACTGAAACCTTCTCTTGAAGACGTTATCAAAGATTCTGGTCTAAAAAATGGTGGTACCATCTCCTTCCATCACGCTTTTCGTGAAGGCGACAAGGTGGTAATGCACGTTGTTAAGACGCTTTCAGATATGGGTTTTAAAAACTTAACCATTGCGCCAAGCTCACTGTTGAATTGCCACGATGGGCTCCTTGAATATATCCGATCTGGGGTCATTACAAAAATCTTTACGTCAGGGCTTCGAGGTGAGTTGGGTGATGCTATTTCCCATGGTGCTATGGATACACCCGTTCAGATTCACTCTCATGGGGGTCGCGTTCATCTTATCCAAACGGGGGAGATTTCTATCGATGTTGCCTTTCTTGGTGTCGCATCGGCGGATGAATTCGGAAATGCGAATGGCAGTCACGGTGAACTAAATTGTGGATCTCTGGGATATGCCATGGTTGATGCGGCTTACGCACGTTACGTCGTCGTTCTCACACAGAACATAGTAGATTTTCCTAATTACCCGGCCAGTTTATCCCAAGATCAAGTGGACGCGGTAGTTAAAGTCGACGAGGTTGGCGATCCCTCTCTCATTAGCGTGGGTGCAGCACGCCTAACAAAGAACCCTCGCGATCTTTTGCTTGCACGGATTGCAGCCTCGGTGATTGAAAATTCCGGTTATTTTAAAACGGGCTTTTCCCTTCAGACTGGCTCTGGAGGCGCAGCAACCGCAACAACCATCTTTTTGGGAGAGAAGATGATTGAAAAAAACATTAAGGCCAGCTTTGCGCTTGGAGGTATAACCGGTCCTATCGTTGATCTTTTTAACAAAGGTATGATTGAGGTTATTGCTGATGTTCAGTCCTTTGACATCGACGCAGCGCAGTCTTTGAGAAATAATCTAGCTCATACGGAAATTTCAGCAAATGAATACGCAAATCCATCGTCAAAAGGGGCGTATGTTGATCGCATTGATACCGTATTGCTGAGTGCTCTCGAAGTGGATACGAGTTTTAATGTGAACGTGTTAACAGGATCGGACGGCGTGCTACGTGGCGCATCAGGAGGCCATTGTGACGTTGCTGCGGCTGCCAACTTGACAGTGATTGTTACCCCGCTGCTACGGGCTCGCATACCGTGTATCGTTGATAATGTCAACACGGTGATAACCCCTGGCCGAACAGTAGATGTGGTCGTGACCGATCATGGTATTGCCGTTAATCCTAATAATCCGGATCTGGCCAAGCGTTTGCATGACGCAAACCTTCCAGTAATGACCATTGAAGCGCTCCGCGACCGCGCAGTTAAACTTGCTGGCAAACCTGAACCCATTGCGTACACCGATAAAGTCATTGCCGTAGTACGCTACCGCGATGGTAACGTCATAGATATCGTTCGTCAGGTCGCGTAATAAAGATTAAAAACGGAATCCTGATGACATGACAAAAGATCCTGATATTTTCCATTCTATTTTACAAGCGCGTGAAAATCGTGCTCGTAAACAGCAAGATCTTTTAGAAAAATTCAAGCTTCCTCTAATCTCTATCACTATTGTTTCACCAGGCGAAAAGAAATCGACGCCCCTCATCCTCGAGGTATTCGCAGAAGCTATAAAATCAATCCGTAAAACCTTTATGTCTCTCCCTTATCGAATTGTTGCCGAAGAGACTAATCTCGATACTGCAGGCCCTGAATCTTTCTTTGTAATTGAAGGAACTTATGCAGAGCGCCTCAAAAATGTAACCATTCATCTGGAAGATACCCATCCTCTCGGTCGGCTATGGGATCTTGATGTTATTACTCCGAGCAAAAATATTATTTCAAGGAAAGATCTCGGCTTTTCAGAACGCCGCTGTCTTGTATGCTCTGAGGCCGCCAAAAATTGTGCTCGAAGTCAAGCACATTCACTTTTGATACTCGAAAAAAGCATAAGAAATATTTTTCTTTCATTCAGAAAAGGTGAATTAACATGACCTTTTCTAATACTGTGACGGACATGGCACGAGATGCTTTACTAAGCGAAATTAATCTACATCCTAAACCTGGACTGGTTGATCCGCAGGATTGTGGCGCCCACTCTGACATGGATTATAGTCTTTTTCTGGAAAGTATTCACGCTATCACACCTTTTTTTCGACTTTTTTACGAAGAGGGCTACAAAACAGCATATGTGCCCGCATCACAAACGCTCCGGGTCTTGCGCAAAATCGGCATCCGCTGCGAACAAACCATGTTTACGGCAACAAAAGGCGTCAACACCCATAAAGGAGGAGTTTTTTCACTTGGTCTTTTGTGTGGCGCAGTGGGCCGTCTTACCGCAACAAAGAAGAAGTATACTAGTTTAGATATCTGCGCAGAAGTATCAAGCATCTGTGACGGTCTTGTTCAAAACGATCTCGAACAGGTTAATTCCAAATCTCAGTATACAGCGGGGGAAAGCATATATTTAAGACACGGTTTGGGCGGTGCTCGAGCCGAAGCAGAGTCTGGCTTTGCAACGGTTCAACGCTATGCATTGCCAGCCTACCGTAAAGCTCTTTTGAATGGTGCTCCGTCAGATCATGCGAAACTTATCGCACTGATAACTCTAATGGCTCATAATCAGGATACCAACGTCATTTCAAGGGTAGGCCTTTCTGGATTGGAATTTGTTCAAAACGCCTCCAAAAAAGTTTTGAATACATTACAAGAAAAGGGTTTCTTAGCCTTTCGGCGTGACGTCAAACAGTTAAATCATGTTTTTATTGCACACAGAATAAGTCCTAGCGGAAGCGCCGATCTTCTTTCTGTAATGTTGTTTCTTATAAATTCAGAAAATATTTTTTCGGAAAGAGAGATCTTATGTTAGAAATTATTTGTGGCGCCGTCTTCCCTATCGTTGTCTCAATGATGCTTGGATATCTTGGAGCTTTTCTTGGGATGTTCAATCGAGATCAAGCAACGGCCATGAATCGAATGGTACTTAAATTTGCATTACCCATGGATCTTTTTTTTGGGGTCTCAAAAATTGATCGTTCGCTAATCTTAAACTCAGGACATTTTGCCACGATTATAATTGGTTGGATGATTGTTAGTTTCCTTTTAACCTATTGGTTATCGCGTTTTGTATTTAAAAGATCTGTGTCTCTTGCAACGCTTCAAGCCTTAGCTATTGGTAATCCATCAGTACCCTTTGTTGGTTCAGCCGTTCTAAAATTTCTCTTTGGTGTCAAAAGTGCCCTTGCCGTTTCATTGGCCAGCGTAACCATTAATGTGGCGCTTATTCCAATGGTCTTCTTTCTATTAGCCAGTGACAATCAAGAAACTATGGGAGGTTCTGGAAAATGGACTTCTCATCTGGCGCATGCATTCAAACAGCCTGTTGTTCTTGCACCATTGGCCGCCTTTGTCTGGGTATTACTCGGAATTCCTGTTCCAAAATTGCTTGATACTTCTCTTGCCATGCTTGGAAAAACAACGGGAGGCGTTGCAATGTTTGCTGCAGGTATCCTGTTATGCCTTATGAAACCTGTTTTGAATAAGATGGTTGTAACATCTGTATTACTAAGGAACGTTGTCGCACCTCTCATCGCATGGGGCTTGGCTCTGGCCGCACATCTTTCACCCTTTTACTTACGAGAAGCCGTATTAACTTTTGCAATGCCTTCTGCATCCATAATTGTTATTTTATCTAATCAGATAAAAAAAGGAGAACGAGAAGCAGCCTCGACGGTATTTTTTTCCACCATAGCATCTATAGTAAGTATGGGAGTTTTGATAGCACTTACGTCGTAGATACCATTTTACAATAATAAAAGGTTAAATTTTTCATTTTCACAAAAAAATCATGAAAAAATATCCTAAATAAACGTATGAGAATTAAAGATCTCTCCTTCAGCAATTTTGTTTTCAACACTTACTAATACAGATACCTCTAATGTCACAGAACTTGTAGGCATAATCGTAAAGGATAAAATATTTAGAATACAGAATAAACTTTATAAAAAGAAAAGGACTAAACAAATGAAATAATGAATAAAACAACATATTGATATGGAGTTTAAGATGAGCTTAGAAAACTTAAACGATTTAAAGTTTTTTATAAATTTAGTTGATGCTGGGGGTATTACGGCTGCTGCAAGTCGATTTGGTGTGTCAGCGCCATCAGTATCTCGTCGTTTAAGCAAAATTGAAGAACGATTAGGGATCACACTCATCACCAGAAACACAAGACACTTTCGCCTGAGTTCTGCTGGACAATCTTATTACGACGATGGTGGTATTCTTTTAGCTGGGATTGAAAAATTAGAAACAGATATTGTTTCTTCAGAGAAACAGATTAAAGGATCATTAAGTATTGGTGCCCCCTTGGAGTTGGGAAGAAACAAGTTAGCACCTTTTATTGCAAATTTTATTAAAAAATATCCCAATATTCAAGTAAATCTAGCTGTTGCCTCTGAAGGTTCCTATAATTTCGACGATTATCTGGATATTATTGTTCGAATTGGCCTCCCGAAATCCTCCAGTGCAATTGTAACTAAAATTGCCTCTACGCTTCGCGTTCTATGTGCTTCACCCGATTACATTCGAATACACAAGGAGCCTGAATTACCAGAAAATTTGCAGAATCATCCGTGTCTTTGTTTAAGGCGGTATAAAACAATGGAGCCAATGAATCAGTGGCTTTTGGAAAATAATGAAAAATCTTATATTATAAAAGTTGAACCTAAATTAAGTAGTACAAATGCTGAAATTGTACACGATTGGGCTTTATCTGGAAACGGAATAGCTTATAAATTATTTTGGGATATTCAAGAGAATCTGGATAAAGGAAAGCTTATAAGAATTCTTCCGGATTATCGTGGGGAAATAATATATTTGTATGCTGTTCTTCCATCAAAAGCCTATGTTAAAAAAAGTGTTCGTGTTTTTTTAGAAGAACTTAAGAAATTTGCAAAGAAAAATATGGACTTTGATCCTTGATACTATTCACTTTTATAAGTCTCATTAAAGAATTATAATTAAAATAACTTACTCTTGCCTCTTTATTTTTAGAAAATATGGACCCTAAACTGTCTTTTGATTGGTCATAGTTCTCTTTATCCATAAGGTTTTATTTATACTGTTAGGGTATGACCTAACGCTTTCTGAGGGTTACGTGTGATCTGGTATGTTTAAAAAATCGCCCTACTAACTTTAGAAATTAATTTATACCGTCATCCTCCATGGTTTGAGCATGAGAATTAGGGCATAAAACAATCAAGTTTCTTTGATGTCGAAGAACACTTTTATCGCTCGATCAGACTAAACCAGTTAACTTAAAAGCTTTTTTGAACTATCGGCTTTGAAGTATTTCGATCAATTTGGAAAGACTTTATTTTATTTGGGTGAGAACAAAGAGGCTCATCTTTCTTTTTAATTCTATGATGATATTCAAGATTGTGGAAAGCCAAATGCTAAACACTCTCTCCGATGAACGAACAGAATACTTCATCAACACCCAGCTTTCTCAAGCCTCACTTTTTATTTCAAACAACTGCATAAGGGGTGCTCAGACTAAACTACAGCCTATAGCATCCTCCCAAAAGATGTTGGAACAATTTCTCAATTGAACCATACAGCTATATGGTGCGAACTGCGGGACTTGAACCCGCACGTCCAAATGGACACGAGATTTTAAGTCTCGAGCGTCTACCATTCCGCCAAGCTCGCGAAGTTATGAAATGACTAATACCATGAAGAAAAAAAAGGTCAATGGATAATTTAATAAAATATATGTTATTAGGTTATTTTCGAAAAAACGAGTGAAATTTAGGATTTAAACTATAGAAATAATGATCAAATTCTTTCAAATTTCTAAACAGCGCCAATAGACAACATGATTTTCTAGATCACCCGCTTCGCTTTCCCTGATAATTCGATTTTTTACCGATATATTTTGCTGATAGACGGTTTTCATTGTACCTGAGACTAAAGGATGCCAAAAAGGCAAAGATTTTCCTTCGTGAATCAAACGGTAGGCACATGTACGAGGCAACCAATCAATTTCATTTAACAAGGCTGGAGTTAATTGTATACAATCTGGTACTCTTATCGCTCTATGACAATAATCCGAGCATTGACCCGTGTGAATATCTAATAGAGAACAAGCTACTTCTGTATATTCCACCACATTTGTATCTTCATCTCTTAATTTATTCAAGCAACATCGACCACAATGGTCACACAAATCCTCCCATTGTTGGCGGTTCATTTGATCTAGTTTCAGCACTTCCCAATAAGGTTTTGGAAAAACGTACGGCAACTTCTTTTTCATAGATCTAACGTTTCTTGTTTCTTTTTAGGTGCTTTGCTTACACGAACTAAACGTTCTCCATCCTGAAACATTAAAAGAAGTTTATCCCCCCCACGCAGCCCACGAGATTTTGAAATAGCATGACCTTGCGTGTTACGTACTAAAACATACCCTCGAGTAAGAACAGCTTGTGGCGATAAAGAATCTAATCGTGCTGATAAACTGTTCAACTTAAGTGTTTGCTCCCTCACTATAGCGCGTAGGTAATTTAAAGGTAAGGAAGGAAGCGAAGCTATTTTCTTTTGATGATAGTATCCCCAAAAACTATTTATTCTTAAGCTCATAAGATTAAGATCATTTTTATAACGGTTAAGCAAACCAATCATATACTGATTGACGGGTTTAATTAAATTAAGACAATTTTTGTGTTTCATTAACAAACCCGGCAAAGATAGATCCAAGCGATACGAACGATCATCTAAGCGCATACGGGTTTGACCAAGCACCATTATAATATCAGGGAAGCGACTATGCATTTCTCTAAGCTTAAGACGATACGATTGAACACTATGAATAAACGCGTTGCTTAACCGTTTTGCCAATTGCAACAAACTCGATAATAATTCTACTCTTGAAGGTACCGCAAGCTCTGCTGCGGCTGTGGGTGTGGGAGCTCTGTGGTCAGAAGCAAAATCTATAAGTGTGGTATCGGTCTCATGGCCCACTGCAGAAATCAGTGGAATAGTTGAGTTGGCAGCTGCTCTTACAAGATTTTCGTCATTAAAAGCCATCAAATCTTCTAAGGCACCCCCGCCTCTTGCGATAATAAGCACGTCAGGCCTTGGTATAATTGAACTTACAGTTATCTGATTAAAACCTTGTATCGCTTCAATAATCTGCTCCGCTGCTCCTTCTCCTTGTACAGCTACGGGCCAAAGAATAATCTCTCTGGGAAAACGTCTTGCTATTGTTGTCTGTATATCGTGTAGTACGGCTCCTTTTGGCGAGGTAATAACCCCAACCACTCGTGGTAGCAAAGGAAGTTGACGTTTTTTTTCTTGAGAAAAAATTCCTTCGTCTTCAAGTTTTTTTCGTAATTTTTCGATTCGCGCTAATAACGCACCTTCTCCTGCATAATCAACACGGTCGACGATGAATTGGTACGACGAACGCTCTCCATACGAAGAAATTTTTCCTGTTGCAATAACTTCTATACCGTCTTCAAGTGGCAATTTTATTTTAGAAGTCACATAACGCCAGATAATAGCCGTTAATTTGCCCTGTTGGTCTTTAAGAGAAAAATAAATATGACCCGAAGGATAACGTTTTAATTCTGTAATCTCTCCTCTTACTCTTATTTTAGAGAAGTTACTTTCCAAAACACGTTTAATGGCTACAGAAATGTCCCCTACACTAAATTCTGGTATATTATCCATCATTAAATCAGAAAGTTGGTCATTTGGTGCCATAATCTATGCTAAACCCTATACTAAAATTTTTTAATCTTAAAGGAAATTACTATGCGAGTGTTACTCGTCGGTTCAGGAGGAAGAGAGCATGCTCTGGCTATGGCTATAGCCCGCTCACCCAAACTTACCAAGCTTTATATTGCTCCTGGAAATCCAGGTACTGCCCACTTTGGAAAAAATGTTAACATTGCCAGTGATAATATCATTGAGCTAGTAAAATTTGCACAAAAAAATCATATTGATTTGGTCGTTCCCGGTCCAGAATTACCTATTATCGAAGGATTAACCGATTCTTGTACTCTTGCTGGCATTGCTTGTGCTGGTCCCACTCAAAAAGCTGCGCAGTTAGAGGGAAGCAAAAGCTTTACCAAATCGATCTGTAACGCAGCAAACATACCTACTGCAAACTGGCAAGAATTTACCGACGTTAACAAGGCGCTTACTTACGTTCAAAAACAAAAATTTCCTCTTGTTATTAAGGCAGATGGGTTGGCAGCAGGAAAAGGGGTTATTATCGCTTATAACATAAAAGAAGCACAAGATGCACTTACCGATATGATGATTAACAATCACTTTGGTAAAGCTGGACAAAAAATTGTCGTTGAAGAATTTCTTGTAGGAGAAGAAGTTTCTTTGTTTGCTTTTTGTGATGGAAAAGATGCTATTTTAATTGGGGCTGCACAGGATCATAAGCGTATAGGCGACAACGATACAGGCCCGAACACAGGCGGGATGGGCGCTGTTTCGCCTCCACCTTTTTTTGGAAAAAAAGCTCAACAGGATGCCCTTGAATTAACTATTCTGCCCATGTTGAAAGAAATGAACCGAAGAGGAATTCCTTTTAGGGGTGTCATTTTTGCTGGTTTAATGCTAACTCAAACAGGTGTCTATCTCATTGAATACAATACTCGTTTTGGCGATCCAGAAGCGGAAGTTCTTCTCCCAAGACTCCAATCCGATTTACTGACAATTTTATACAATTTAAGTCAAGGAAAACTTGCTAAAACGGATATTCAATTTTCCGAACAAATAGCTCTTTGCGTGGTAATGGCTGCTAAAAATTACCCAGGCACACCTATTACAGGGGGAGTAATAAAACATATCGACAAAGCAGAAAATTACCCCAATGTAAAAATTTTTCATGCTGGAACTGCGTTAAACGACAAGCACGAACTTTATGCTGCTGGTGGGCGCGTTCTATGTGTTACAGCCCTGCACGATACCTTAGCAAAAGCTCAAGAAACTGCTTATCTGGCCATTAAAGAAATTGACTGGAAAGATGCTATTTGGCGAACTGATATTGGAAAAAAAGCATTAAATTATATAAATACCAAAACGTCTAAAACGATTGACTAGTAATTATGGGTTAGTGTCATTACGTGCAATAGCTTAATAAAAACTAAAACCATTTTTATTAAGCTATTCAAACATATATAAAAAATTAATACCCAGTAAGAATACGTTCTATTAATTCTTTTACAGTCGGTGTGAAGCCATTATTATAAAATGAATCTTCTGAAAAACGCCAACCCGTTGTACCACTGAACATAAGATTGTTATCAATGCTCTGACTGGCATTTTCACCTTTTGCATGAGCAATTATTTGCAACGTTTTTTGAATACAAAAGGATCGAGGATCAGGTCTGTAACCTGTAGTGTAATCAGGTCCTTGTTGAGACCAATTTGAAAACCGACACATTGAAAGGCATCCCATACAATCAATTTGGTCTTTTAGTATTTCTTTTGCTTTCTCTGAATTAACAAAGATAAACGTTTCATCAGGCGTTAAAAGTGGCTGTGTAAATCCTTGTTCTTTCCAAGAAATTATTCTTTGCATATCCTCACCACGTACATAAACCGTACGTTTACGCGTTCCATATTCATAAGGGACAGAAAATTGATCATCTAGCGTTTTAGAAAAATCTATTTCTCGCCCAGATCTTTCTTGTAATTCATTCAAAAAACTATTTTGTACTGCGGAAGAATAAAAGCCAGTTGGAGAAAACCGATTTAAATAAACATCGCCTTTTTTTAAAGTGCGCAAGCGTGCTTTCCAAGCGTCTGATATTGGACTCTCTTTCGTTAAAAGAGGTCTAGTACCAAACTGAAACGCAATAGGACCTAAATCAGGATTGTCGATCCAATCTTCCCACTCGGATAGCCACCATACGTTACCCGCCATAATGATAGGGATATGATCCAAACCATATTGACGCATCACTTTTCTTAATTCCAAAACACGTGGGAAAGGGTCTTGTGGAATTAGAGGGTCTTCGTTATTAGATAACCCGTTATGGCCCCCTGCCCGCCAAGGATCTTCGTAAACAACACCCCCTAACCATTCAGGGTTACGCCGATAAGAACGTCGCCACAAAGCGCTAAAAGCCCTACCGGAAGAAACGATGGGATAATAATATACTTTATATTTAGAAGCAATTTCGGACAGGCGGAACGGCATACCTGCACCACAGGTAATACCACTCAACACGCCAGGAATCTGTTCGAGAACAGACGTGATGATACGCTCTGAAGCACCCATCTCCCACATAATATTAGCATTAACACTAGCCTGTGGGCCCGCGATTTCACGAGCAATTTTTGCTTGTGCTATTCCACCAGAAACTGCATATTGAACGAGTTCTTCGTGTCTTTCCTTACGCGTTTTTGCATGGAAAATTTGCGGAACAATCTCTCCTTTTTCATTATAACTGTCTGCATTCACAATTGAAACCGTACCAATTCCACCTGCTGCAGACCAATGTCCAGCAGATACACCTGTTGAGATAGAAATACCCTTACCCCCTTCGATGAGTGGCAAAACCTCCTTATCCCCGATGCGAATTGGATGAATAGTCTTCATTACTTCTCTTGCTTTCAGTAGAAACCAAATATAAAATTAAACTTTACTTAATAAAAAAAGACGAATTTTTCCAGTAAAAAATAAGTTTATTTTTTACTGGAAAATATGTACGGCTGGCTTTAGATGGTTTCTTTTTTACGAAGAACGTGGACCTCTATTTCTTCCACCTGATGAGGCCCGCGGTCCAACTTGCTCGCTAATATCGTTCCCTGTTTCTTGATCGACTTCTCTCATCGAAAGTTTGATCTTTCCTCGATCATCAAATCCGACAACTTTAACTTTCACGATATCATCCATTTTTACAATATCGCTAGTACGAGCGACACGACCTGCAGACAGCTCAGAAATATGTACTAGACCATCTCTAGCACCCATAAAATTAACAAAAGCACCAAATTCAGCAACTTTCACAACTTTACCAGAATATATTTTCCCAACTTCTGGCTCAGCAATGATTGCTTCGATGCGCTCCTTTGCTTTTTCAGCTTGCTCGTTTGATGTGACAGCAATTTTGACCGTACCATCGTCTTCAATATCAATCTTACATCCTGCATATTCTACGATTTCACGTATGGTTTTTCCCCCTGTACCAATCAATTCCCTAATTTTTTCTTTAGGAATATTCATGACAATTACATGAGGGGCTTGATCAGAAATATCCGCTCTGCTTTCCGTCAACGCTTTGGCCATCTCACCTAAAATATGCATGCGCCCTTCACGAGCCTGAGCCAGAGCTTGCTTCATAATTTCAGGGGTAATCGACGTAATTTTAATATCCATCTGCAAAGCTGTAATACCCATGTCAGTACCAGCCACTTTAAAATCCATATCCCCAAGATGATCTTCATCACCCAAGATATCGGTTAAGACCGCAACGCCTTTATTTTCCTTAATTAACCCCATAGCAATCCCTGCAACCGGTCTTTCCATTGGAACACCTGCATCCATTAGTGATAAAGACGTACCACAAACGGTTGCCATAGACGAAGAACCATTACTTTCGGTAATTTCAGAGACGACACGCATTGTATAAGGGAAGGCTTCCTTGCTTGGCAACAACGGACGAATAGCACGCCAAGCCAACTTTCCATGACCGATTTCACGTCTTCCTGGTGCACCCAAGCGACCACATTCTCCAACAGAATAAGGAGGGAAATTATAATGCAGCATAAAATTCGTGCGATATTCCCCTTCTAATGCATCAATAATCTGTTCATCTTGTGCTGTACCAAGCGTTGTTACTACCAAGGCCTGTGTCTCACCACGCGTAAATAAGGCAGAACCATGCGTTCTAGGCAGAACGCCGACTTCGCTGATAATAGGTCTAACGGTGTTAAGATCGCGACCATCAATGCGTAATCCCGTTTTTAAAACAGAAGTGCGAACAATATTCGCTTCCAACTTATCGATAAAAGGACCTGCCTTCTCAATATTTAATTCTTCGCTCGCCAATTTATCCAAAATTTTAACTCGTGCGGCATCAAGCAAAGCGTAGCGTTTCTGTTTTTCTTTTTCTTTATAAGCATCAGCAAGAGGCTTACGACCAATTTTATCAACGCGCGTTTTTAATTTCTTATCTTCTTCGGTGGGCTCTGCAAGTTCCCATGGCTGACGTGCAGCATGTTCAGCAAGAAGAATAATAGCTTCAATTACAGGCTGACAGGCCTGATGACCAAACGTCACGGCACCCAGCATAATTTCTTCTGAAAGCTCTTTGGCTTCAGATTCAACCATCAACACGCCTTCAGAAGTTCCTGCAACCACCAAATCCAATGCACTTTCATCAATTTCCGCTAAGGTTGGATTGAGAATATATTGGCCCTCTTTATATCCCACACGACAACCTGCAATGGGCCCTAGAAACGGAATTCCTGACAAAGTCAATGCCGCTGAACATCCTATTAACGCCACAGTAGCAGGATCATTTTCCATATCATGACTTAGTACTGTCGCAATAACCTGGACTTCATTGTTGAAATTATCTGGAAATAAAGGACGTATCGGACGATCAATGAGACGAGAAACTAGTGTTTCTGTCTCTGATGCTCTCCCTTCTCTTTTAAAAAAACCACCAGGTATTTTACCAACGGCAAAAGCTTTTTCTTGATAATGGACGGTTAAAGGAAAAAAATCTTGACCTGGTTTTGCTTTTTTATTTCCTACAGCAGTACATAAAACAACAGTTCCACCATAAGTGACCACTACAGCTCCATCGGCCTGACGAGCAATCTTTCCCGTTTCCAGGATAAGGGGACGTCCTCCCCAATTGATTTCTTTACGATAATATTTAAACATACATGTACCTTAAGTTTTAAGGCGACAAAGAGAAAAAATTTAATTCATCCTTATACCACTAACTGCAAATAACAGCGTCTCGGACGGCATGGAGCTCGTTATCTTTTTATCTATTTTTGCACCATGTGGCCTGAAACGCTGTATAAAATGAATGGCTAAATTTTTTTCACTCCTGCCTATGATCATTAATTGAAACTACGCCAATATTTAAAAAACATACTAATATTATTTATGACATAGTTTTTAGTGTTCGGAACTGGCTTTTATATGTGCCAGCTCCTTAAATAAGTGTTAGCGACGTAGACCCAAACGTTTAATCAAATTCTCATAACGCATCTGGTCTTTATTACGCAAGTAACTTAACAAACGACGACGCTGGCCAACAAGCTTTAACAACCCTCGACGAGAGTGAAAATCTTTGGCATGTTCTTTCATATGTTCAGTTAAATTAACAATGCGGTCAGTTAATAAAGCAACTTGCACTTCCGGTGAACCCGTGTCGTTCTCCTTTGTTTGATATTCTTTCATTAACTGGCTACGACGTTCTCGTGTAATCGACATCATAATATTCCTTTTTTCTAGATATACATTAAAAAATACATACTGGTCGCAACCATTCATTTTCCAAACGGCACAATCCAATACAACGCTTCCCCTCTACAACACGAATAATCTGATTAGGACCTATCGTATTCGGTAAAGCTTGATTCTTAAGTTTTTCAACCGCAATTTTGCGACCAAACCCCAAATCAGTGGCTTCTTCTGACGTTAAAGCTAGTGCCGAGATGTCGTTCAGCACAGTTTCGACAGGCAGAATCATATCCAAAGAAGCTTCTCCTCTTTTGCCGTTTCCGACAATGTGGTCCAACATAATAGCCTTGTCTACTTCAAAAGGACCGACTACAAGACGGCGTAAGTAAGAAATATATCCCACCGAATGACAAGCCGCCGCCAAATCCCTAGCCAAAGAGCGCATATAGACGCCTTTGCCAGAAATAACTTCAAACAAAAAACAATCTTCGTCCAAACGTTCAAGCAACCGAAACGAATCAATACGTGCAGGACGTTTACTTAACTCTGGGATCATCCCTTGGCGTGCTAGATCATAAGATCGTCGACCATTCACTTTGATCGCAGAGAAAATAGGAGGAATTTGCAAAATCCTCCCTTGAAATTGTTTTAATGCTTCTTCAATTTCAACCGTACTTGGCCGATAGTGTGATCGCTCTAATACTTCGCCTTCAGCATCATCCGTACTGCGACGTTCACCAAAACAAAGGATAAACTGATATGTTTTCGGCTTATCCATTATATACGATATAGTTTTGGTTGCTTTACCAAGTGCAATCGGTAACATTCCAGAGGCTAGCGGATCTAATGTACCGCTATGACCGACCTTTTGAGCATCAAAAGCAAATTTAACACGATTCACTACATAAGCAGACGTTACTCCTAAAGGCTTATCAATAAGTAACCATCCATCAATTTTCTGTCCACGCTGCTTACGCATGAAAATTAAGAAACTCCTATAATCGCTACCAAGCTCATTCTCTAACTTTAATATTTGTATTCATTACATGGGAATCAAGTAAATTAAAACCCATATCTCGTGTGTAACGTAAAAAACTGTTTTATATTGTAATAAATTTTGACTAAGATACTTCTTAGCATAGCTCTTCTTGATAGCAAGCATCTCCTTTTTTATCTTTTCAAACGTAACAACGTGTTTAGTTTCCAAGGATCGGCTTTAACAAACAGCAACGCATGTCATTTCAAGAACAACCTAAATGGTCATTTGAACAAAAAAATCAAACCTTATATATCCTATTGTCTGGGAACTGGCTGACAGAGCAAAAGGTTTTGCCCAAAGATATTAAATTGATTTGGTCATTGGAACAATCCGTAAACTCAATCGAAATAGACACTTCGCAAATCAACCGTTGGGATAGCATTTTAATTGTTGTTCTCGAAGAACTTGAACAACGGGCACGTCAACGTAATATTACGATTCGTTATCATGCCCTTCCTGATTCAGCAAAAAAATTACTTGACCTTTTAAAAGAAACGCCACGTTGTGAACCTAAAAAATCCGAACCTCCCTTTCAACCTCTTTATAATCTAGGAGGGTGGTTTATCATAAACTTAAACAATATTGGCGAAACCTACTTTTTATTTATTTCCTGCATAAAAAGTTTTTATTATGCCTTGTTTAAACGTTCTTTTATGCGCCGTGTCGACTTATTAAGGGACATCAAAAGTTCAGGACCTTCTGCTCTTATTATTATTAGCGTCGTTAATTTTTTAATTGGTTCTATCCTAGCCTTTGTAGGAGCAGTGCAATTGCGTCGTTTTTCCGCTGACATTTATATCGCTAATTTAGTCGGTATAGCCATTATTCGAGAAATGGCTGCGGTTATGACTGCCATCGTTATTTCTGGGCGTACAGGGGGGGCTTATGCTGCAAGGATAGCAACGATGAAAGGTAACGAAGAAATCGACGCTTTAAACGTTATGGGGGTATCCATTACAGAATACATTATTTTGCCTTCTGTTCTGGCGTTAGTTATTACCATGCCCCTATTGTATTTATATGGTTGCCTTATGGGAATTTTAGGCGGGCTAGTTTCTCAATACTTATGCTAAAAATATCTATCATAGGGTTTTTGCAACAAATTTTTTGGGCTGTACCTTTCAATCAATTTATTTTCGCTTTGATCAAAACCATAAGTTTTGCCACCTTTATAGGAATAAGCAGTTGTCACATAGGAATCAAATCGGGTCGAAGTGCCGCTGATGTAGGTATTTCAGCGACAAAAGCTGTAGTTATTGGGATCGTTGGGGTTATTGCTATTGATTCTTTTTTCGCTGTAATCGCTGATATTATTGGTATTTAACATGAAGGAAAAACAGAACTCCGACACTATCATTTCTATACGCAACCTAGCGATTGGTTATGATAATACCATCGTGCAACATAATATCAATTTTGATGTCAAGAAAGGAAGTATTTTTGCAGTCATGGGAGGAAGTGGATGCGGAAAAAGTACCCTTTTGAAATCAATGATAGGGTTACTTCCCCCTATTACAGGTCATTACACCATAAAAGGGGAAGATTACTGGGAAGCTTCAAAACAAAGAAAAACAGAAATAGCCCACAAATTTGGTATTTTGTTCCAAAGTGGTGCATTATGGAGTTCCATGACCGTTGGAGAAAACGTAGCGTTACCTTTACAACTTTTTACTTCTCTTCCTTCTTTAATAATTGAACGATTAGTACGATTAAAATTGGGATTAGTAAATATGCATCATACTTATAATCTCTATCCTTCTGAACTAAGTGGAGGTATGAAAAAACGTTGTGGTTTAGCCAGGGCCCTTGCCTTAGACCCTGAAATACTTTTTTTTGATGAACCTTCTGCCGGATTGGATCCGATAACGTCTAAACGTTTGGATGATTTAATTCTTGGCCTCCGTGATGGTCTAAAAACGACCATTATCATTGTTAGTCACGAGCTTCCTAGTCTTTTTAATATTGCAGATGATGGAATTTTTCTCGATTCGTATTATAAAAAACCTGTTGCTTGGGGATCCCCTACTTCATTGAGGGATCATCCTCCTTGCGAACTGGTAAACAATTTTATGCATCGTCAACGTTATGACGACCATGAAAAAAAGCAGCACGCATTATGACCCATTACCAACAATCCACAACGGGTGCTTTTGTCTTAGGAGGGTTTGTTTTAGCCTTATGTGCTATAATTTTTTTAGGTAACGTTCATCTTTTTTCAAGTCAAAAAAAAGCTATTGTTATTTTTCCTGATTCCGTTTCCGGTCTGGGGGTTGGCTCTTCTGTTACATTTAGGGGGGTGAGAGTGGGGTCAGTCAGTTCCATTAAATTACGATATGATCAAGAAGAACATAAAGCCTATATCCCGGTGACCATTACGCTTGATACAAAAAAAATACAAATTGAACCCATTTATAAAGACTTTAACGATTTTATGGAGGCTATGGTAAAAAATGGTTTGTGTGCCGAGATTAGTACCGAAAGCTTTGTAACAGGCTCTTCCAATATTTACTTAAATTTTAATAAAAAAAACATCCCTGTATTTCATCCAAAGCTGACCAATGAACTTTTTGAAATTCCAGCTCGCCCTTCAGCCATACAACAGATTAAATCAGAATTAATGAACTTGCATTTAGAAAAGCTGTCCGAACATCTTGATCTAACAATTCAGAAAATTGGCGAGTTAAGCGATCAACTTAATCAAAAACTTCCTCCTCTTATTGATAGTGTACAAAAAACTTCAGAGCGAACCCAGCAACTCATTACCACTATTAATCAAAATATTAATAGTGTTTCAACTAATCTCAATACATTGCTGCTTAATAGTAATAAGCAAATTCAAAACCGAAATCGTGAATTGCATCAGATATTAATTTCTACACAACAAGTCATAAAACACACCTCCGCTGTCATGCAAAATATGAAAAATTTAACTTCAGAAAGATCCATAGAACGCAATAATTTGACGATAATATTAAATAATCTAGCAAGCGCATCTTCTTCTTTACGTGGGTTTGCTAAAGATATTGAACGCAACCCTAATTTGTTGCTGATGGGTAGACGTAAATGACAATTAAATTTTCTTTTTATTCTGTACTCATTTTGCTAGCAACTACCCACTGCGCTGCACCGCCTTTGAACTATTATACCCTCTCTTTGTCGGACAATAATTTAACCTCACAAACAGTGAGTTACACAGACAATTATCCTATTTTGTATGTCAGCCCGGTTACCCTCCCGGACTATCTTAATACCTCTGATATCATTATAAGAAAGCATTCCCTTATCATTTCAAGTTATACTGGACGATTAAGCAGCATTTTATCTAATGAAATTACAAATTTTATTAAAAACAACTTAACCAAAGCCTACCCTAATGCTTTGGTCACAGATCAAAACCCTTTTGCTAAACCTACTTACCAACTTGTGGTAAATATAAATCTTTTCGATATACAAAAAACAAAAGACAAGCAAGGAATACTAACGTGCGAAGCGTTATGGTATATTGTGCCCAGTGATAAAAATATTAAAATCAAAAAATACCAAACACGACTTATTGATCACGGTCAGTTAGATTCCGATGAAAACATTATCGCTCTTGAGCAAAAAGTGTTATCACAACTCACTCAAAAAATAACTCAAACATTACAACCGATGTTTTAAATTACAAAAATAGAAACCATTTTGACTTTGATGAACACACATCTTTCTAGTCTATTTGTACAAAATATAGAGACTAATCCAACAAAACTTTCAAGCAATCTTAGCTCGTTTGATTCTTTAACTTAGATTAAAATAAAAACCAAACGACACAAATTTAAACAATTTAAAAAGATTAAAGCTACTATTATGAATCGCTTTTTTCAAGATCACGTCTAACCTCTGACCTATGAAGTAGATTATCAATTTTAGCAGCATATTCCAAACTGGTGTCGGCGATAAAATGCAACTCTGGTAAAAATTTCAATTTCAATCTAGAACTCAATTGCCCTCTTAAAAACGAGCTGACTCGTTTTAAAGCAGGAACTAACTCGGCTGCATCATTATGACCTAAACGTGTAAAATATACAGTGGCTAAACGTAGGTCTGGGCTCATTTTGACTTCTGTTACCGTCAAATATTTATTACGTAGCTCAGTGTCACGAAATTCAGTTTTAGTAAATATTTCAGCTAAACTATGGCGTATCTCTTCAGCAACTCTCAATTGCCTTTGCGACGGCCCGCCAGCCGACTTTTGTCCGAATTCCTGATCGAATATAAAAGGTTTAACCATTAGGCTTCAACAGTTTCCATTTCATAACACTCAACGACATCGCCTTCACGTAAATCATTATATCCAGCAAAAGATAGACCACATTCATAGTCGTGGGCTACTTCTTTCACATCGTCTTTAAAGCGTTTAAGTTGGCTTAAACTGCCTTGATGAATAACGACATTATCACGCAGTAATCTTACCCCACAACCACGGCGCACCACACCCTGAGTAACATAACATCCTGCCACTCTTCCAGTCTTACTAATATTAAAGACTTTACGTATTTCAGCATAACCTAAGAATTTTTCTCTTAATTTCGGAGCAATACGACCTTTAATCAGTTTTTCAATATCATCAACCACTTGATAAATAATTGAATAATAGTGAATATCAACATTTTCTTGACGAGCAAGTTCTCTTGCTTGAGAAGTTGCACGAACGTTAAAGGCAACAATGATCGCATTCGATGCTTTAGCAAGTTGTACGTCGCTTTCCGTTATCTGACCAACCGTTGCTGATAGTACTCGAACTTTTATTTCTTCATGTTCTAATTTTGTTACAGTTGTCTGAATCGCTTCGGCTGAACCATGAACGTCGGCTTTAATTAAAACAGCTATCTCTTTTTGTTCTCCGGCTTGTATACGTGCCAACATTTGATCAAGAGTACCACGAGCTTCCATCCTAACCGCAACTTGCTTTTCACGGGCCTTGCGTTGCCTAAATTCAGAAATTTCTCTAGCTTTACTTTCACTTTCAACCACAACAAAAGGTTCACCTGCCCGTGGAACACCCGTTAATCCAAGCAACTCAACTGGGGTAGAAGGATCTGCTTGCTTCATGATTTTACTTCTATCGTCCAGCATCGCCCGAACACGTCCCCATTCAGCTCCTGCGACAATAACATCACCTTTTCTTAAAGTTCCTTTTTGCACTAGTAATGTAGCTACAGGACCTCTACCCTTGTCCAAACGACTTTCGATAACGGCACCTTCAGCAACACGATTGGCATTTGCTTTTAACTCTAACAATTCTGCAAGAATAACAATCGCTTCTTCTAATTTATCCAATCCTGTACGCTTTTTGGCAGAAACTTCAACATCTTGCGTTTCACCACCCATATTTTCTACTACAATTTCATGTTGCAACAATTCTTGGCGAACTCGATCAGGATTAGCTCCAGGTAAATCGCATTTGTTAATTGCGACAATAATAGGAACGTTTGCAGCTTTAGCATGCTTAATTGCCTCGATTGTTTGAGGCATGACCCCGTCATCAGCAGCAACGACCAACACAACAATATCTGTTACCGAAGCCCCCCTTGAACGCATCGCCGTAAACGCTTCATGTCCAGGAGTATCTAAAAATGTAATTCGTTCCCCAGAAGCGAGTTTAACTTGATAAGCACCAATATGTTGGGTAATACCCCCAGCTTCCCCTCTTGTGGTATCTGTTGTACGCAAAGCATCAAGCAATGACGTTTTACCGTGATCGACATGACCCATTACCGTGACGACAGGTGGTCTTGAGGTTTTATCTTTTTCTTCATCTTCAACACCTTCAATACCAAGTTCAACATCGCTATCCGAAACGCGATGAACACGATGACCAAATTCTTCAATAACAAGTTCAGCCGTATCTGCATCCAAAGACTGATTAACCGTTGCCATAACGCCCATTTTCATAAGCGCCTTAATGACATCACCTTGCCGAGTAGCTATACGATTTGCAAGTTCTTGTACTGTTATCGTTTCGGGCAATACAACATCTCTTATAACTTTGACCTGGTCGGCACGTAATTTTTCTAGTTCTGCTTGACGGCGTTCACGTTCTCTTTGACGGCGTACTGATGCCAAAGAACGTACTTTATTATCATCCTCTCCCTCTATGGCCGCCTGAATATCTATTTTATTGGAACGTCTTCCATCATTATTTTTAGTGCGACTGGTTGGGGTTTTACGATTAGCCCCTACACCTCCCCCTTTACGTGAAGCGCCGCGACGGTTATCCCCCTCTTCTGATTCTAATTCATCTCGAACGTTAGGCCGAGTACGAAGCGTGTCATGTGCCCTTTTGCTTGTTTTCTCTTCTTTATCATCCAGTTTTAAAGGATTAGGAAAACTTGGGTTTACCAAAGAGGAAGGGGTTTTGGTAGCGGTCTTACTTGACATGATCGCACGTTTTGCCAACGGCTCAACTGGCGTGGGTTTCGGTGCAAATGTAATTTCACCGGGTATAGTTTTATGAGAAACTTTCACTTTTCGTGCAGAAGAGCTTCGATCATGAACCTTAGTGGTTAACGATTCTTTTTTCTTGGACGAAACGTTTGCTTTCTCTTTTAATACTTTTGATTTAGTTTCATCATCAGATAAAGTTTCTTTTTTTAATTTTTTAGATTCAGAAGCAGCTTCAGCAGCCTTTAAAAGCTCTTTTTCAGCCTCTAATTTGGCCAAAGCAATGGCTTCGATTTCTTGTTTTCTTTTTTCTTCCTCTTTTTTCCTTGCCTCTTCAGCAGCAGAAAGAATAAGGATTTTTTCCTGTTCCTTGCGTTCTGCTTCCTTGCGCTGTTCTTCACTTTTATTTTCTGCCAGAACTCTTTGCCGTGTTGCCAATTCGGCAGCAGTCAGAGAACGCTTTCCTGTTGTACCAGAGGTTGTCTTCTTAACAGTGGGCTTACGAGCCATATTGGTTGCATTGCCTGTAGTTTTTTCGTGACTACTAATAGGACTTCTCTTTTTACGTACTTCAACTTGTACAACCTTGGTACGACCATGGCTAAAACTTTGTCTGATAGATCCGGCATCGACAGTACGCCCAACGTCCTTTTTTACGTCTGAACGTAAAGATAAACGTTTTTTTTCCTGCCCTTGTTCTTGATCGTTGCCTTCGCTCATATACCTGCCTGTTCTTTATCCAATTTTGGGTAAAACCCTAAAACGTACTCTATTAATTAATGAATCCTACTAATCGCTTATAATCACATCCAATACGATGAGCAAAAGAACCCACATGAATCGCCGCATGAACTACACGTTCGCGACCAAAAAGTTTTCCTAATTCTTCTGCTGTCAAAAATGTTATCATTAACAATGATTTTGTCCCTGATAATAAGCGTTTTTTTTCTTCGCTACTTCCATCAACAGCCTGAATAATTAGTGCAACTTTATTTTGAGAAATTTTTTCTCTTACTTTTTCAAAACCATAAGTTACCTGCCCAGCACGACGTGCAAAACCAATCGTATTCTTTATGCGCCGCTTTAGTCCTTCTGTGATAATAGAAATTATATTTTCCGGCACTTTAACTTGACATTGCGTCACACGAGAAAACACATGACGTTGCATTGCTATATGCAAAACATTTCGATCAGCTTTCAACCACATTCCTCGTCCAGGAAGTCGTTCTGTTAAATCAGGAATAATTTCGCTGTTAGGCGACAAAACAAAACGAATCAATTCTTCTGGATTACCTTTCTCTTTAGTGACTACGCAGCAACGATAGTGTTCATCCGTTCTCTCAAAATTAATTACCATTACCGTAGTTTACCTAGAATGAAAAGAAAATTAATCACTATTAAACCTATAGTACTACCCTAATAGTAATTAATTTTTACGTTTTTAAGAATTTGCATCATTTTCTTCGTTAAACCAATGTTCGCGCGCGCGCATAATAATTGCATTGGCTGTTTCTTCGTCTAGGGAATCCGCCCCCAAAATCTCTATAAGCTCATCACTCGCAAGATCAGCAAGATCATCCAATGTTTTAATTCCTTTCTCACCCAGAGAAATGAGCATTGAAGGAGTAAAGCAATCCAATTCGACAATTTCATCAGAAACACCCAAGCTTTGTCGTTCTTGTTCTAACTGGTTTTGTCGTTTAACCAACACATCCTGAGCACGTTGTAAAAGTTCTTGCGCAATAGCTTCATCAAATCCGTCAATTTCCGTTAACTCTTCAATAGGGGTAAACGCCAGCTCTTCAACATTACGGAACCCTTCAGTAACTAGAAGCCCTGCAATAACATCATCAACATCCAGTTCAGAAACAAAGCCCGCAGTACGGGTCCTAAATTCTTCTTGTCTACGATCAGATTCTTCAGTTTCTGTTAATATATCGATATCCCAACGTGTTAGTTGACTTGCAAGACGAACATTTTGACCGCGTCTGCCAATTGCAAGGCTAAGCTGATCATCAGGAACCACCACTTCTACACGTCCAGCCTCTTCGTCTATAACAACTTTTGATACTTCTGCAGGCGCAAGTGCATTTACAACAAACGTTGCTGCCTGACCGCTCCAAGGAATAATATCTATTTTTTCCCCTTGCAGCTCTTGAACAACAGCTTGAACTCTAGATCCCCTTACCCCTACGCAAGCACCAACAGGATCAATAGAGGTATCTTTTGACGTAACTGCCATCTTTGCACGAGATCCTGGATCCCTTGCCACAGCTTTAATTTCAATAATACCATCATAAATTTCTGGCACTTCCTGAGCAAACAATTTTGCCAAAAAGGAAGGATGTGTCCGAGACAAAAATATTTGTGGACCACGCGGTTCTTTACGCACATCATAAACATATGCACGAACACGATCAGAATTGCGAAAATTTTCTCTCGGTATTAATTCATCTCTACGAAGTAGAGCTTCAGCACTACCAATTTCAACCAATAAATTGCCATATTCTGTACGCTTTATAGTCCCATTTACAATTTCACCAACACGATCTTTGAAATCTTCGTATTGTCGATTCCGCTCAAATTCTCTTACACGTTGAACAATAACTTGCTTTGCTGTTTGTGCAGCAATACGGCCAAAATCGATAGGAGGTAACGGATCAATAATAAATTCTCCAATTTTAATATTAGGCTGTATCCGTATCGCAATATGATGCGCGATTTGTGCATCCTCGTTCTCAACTTCTTCGACAACCTCTGTCCATCGAGACAACCTCACTTCACCGTTTTTACGATCAATAACTGCACGTATATCTTTCTCATGACCATACTTAGCACGACCCGCTTTTTGAATAGCCTGCTCCATTGCTTCAAGCACTTCGTCTCGACTAATGGCTTTCTCGCGAGCAACGGCATCAGCAACCAGCAATAATTCTGGACGGGGAACAGACGTATCCATTTTTAACCTCTCAATGCGTTTTATGACGCTTTATTTTATCAATACGCCTGGACTGGCAACTATCTTTTTCTTCAATTTCCAAAAAATCATTACCCTCATCTTCAGGAGGAATCATTAACTGATACGCTTTGATTAAGCCTTCGGTTAAAATTAATTTAGCTTTACGTATTTCACCTAGAGGCAATAAAACTTCAGAACCATCTTCAAGACGCATACGCGCATTCTCTTTATCCGCGCCAAGAGCCACGCCGGTAAAACGTTTTTTACCTTCAATAGGAATTAACATTTCAGCTTTTGCCAAATGACCGGAAAAACGATTCCAATCTTTTTCTTTTATTAGAGGACGATCAATACCAGGTGATGAAACCTCAAGCGTCCAAGATCCTTCAATAGGGTCTTGGACATCCAAAACAGTACTCACTACATGACTTATTTGTTCACAATCATCAACATTAATGAGCGATCCATTAATACGATCAACCATAATTTGCAAAGTCGGCGTAAGTTTTCCTAAAATAAGCACTCTCACTAACTCAAAACCCATATTTGTTAAGACGGGTTCAATCAAAGCTATTATTCGATGTTCTAATCGGTTATCCGATAATTCTGTTGAGTCCAAAATAAAAAAGGCGGCCGATTAAGACCACCCCCCACCAATGGAAGATAAATTTTATGTTATTTTAACAAAAAAAATAAAAATTACAAGTTTTTAACTGCGTACCACAAAATATTTTGATGCTAGTGCTCTTTATTAAACGATAACAATTTAAATGCTACTAAAAAACACAACTCATAATTTTTATCCGCTTTTTTTCTTAACTATAAATAAGAAGGGTTTAAAACAAAAAATTATAAAAATTATTGTGCCATTGATCGTAATACATAAGGCAAGATTCCCCCATGTTGATAATAATCGACCTCTTCTTGCGTGTCGATACGACAAATTAGCGGCACTTTCCTAATAAACCCATCACTGTAACGAATAAGCATGTTTAATTTTTGGCGCGGATTCAATTTATCGGTATTTTCAATATCGATCTTCTCATCTCCTTTCAGAGCCAACGTTTTTCTTGTGGTACCTTCCTCAAACACCAAGGGTAAGATACCCATGCCTACTAAATTGGAACGATGAATTCTTTCAAAACTTTCAACGATAACGGCTTTTATTCCCAAAAGATTTGTGCCTTTTGCTGCCCAATCTCTTGAAGAGCCCATGCCGTATTCTTTACCCCCAATAATAATAAGCGGTATATTTTCCTTTTGGTATAACATAGCCACATCATACATAGTATTTACTTTATTACTGGGATAGTGCTTTGTATACCCGCCTTCTATCTCTGGCACCATTTCGTTTCTAATTCGAATATTAGCAAAAGTACCTCTTACCATAACTTCATGGTTACCTCTACGAGCACCATACGAATTGAATGCTTCAACAGAAACACCATGGTCCGTCAGGTATTTTCCTGCAGGAGAATCTTCACGAATAGCACCTGCTGGAGAAATATGATCGGTCGTAACGTTATCACCTAGCAAGGCCAAGATACTAGCCCCTTTAATATGTTTCCGAGGTACAGGTAAAAGGCTAATATTTTTAAAATAAGGTGGATTACGGACATACGTTGACTCATCTAGCCAATCATAAGTTTGAGAACCAACCGTAACGGAAAGGGACTGCCACTCCTTGGATCCTTTTGTAATTTGATTATACCCTTTTCGAAATTCTTCTTTTGTAACGGCAACAGCAATGGTCGAAGCAACTTCTTGCGGTGTTGGCCAAATATCTTTTAAGTAAATTGCTTTACCTTCTTTTGAAATTCCAAGAGGCTCTTTAATGATATCTTTTTTTAATGTTCCTACTAAAGCGTAAGCAACCACTAACGGTGGACTTGCTAAATAATTTGCTTTGACATTAGGGGAAATACGCCCTTCAAAATTACGATTACCCGAAAGAACCGCGGAAACAACCAATTGATTAGATTCAATGATATCGACAATATTTTCAGCAAGCGGTCCAGAGTTGCCAATACATGTAGTACAACCATACCCAACCAAATTAAAGCCAAGTGAATTAAGCGATTCGATTAAGCCCGCACGCTCTAGATATTCTGTCACTACTTTTGATCCAGGTGCTAAAGAAGTTTTAACCCATGGCTTTTTTTGAAGTCCGAGCGCATGCGCTTTTTTTGCCAATAAACCTGCAGCAATCATGACTTCAGTATTAGATGTATTGGTACAAGAGGTAATAGCAGCAATAACAATAGAACCATGTTCCAAACTAAAAGTTTCATCTTGTACTTTATAAATAGCATGATGCTCTTGTTCAGGGATGTGGAACGTATTGGTTAGCACTTTTTCAAAAGCAACTTGTGCATCTACCAAAGCAACACGATCTTGAGGTCGAGAAGGACCTGAGACGGAAGGAACAACTGTACTAATATCTAATTGCAACGTATCCGTAAACATAGGTTCTGGTGAATAGACGTCACGAAACATTCCTTGCGCTTTCATGTAAGCTTCTACAAGCTCAATTTGATGTTCTGTTTTACCTGTCAGACGCAAATAATCTAGAGTTTGACGATCTACAGGGAAATAACCACACGTTGCCCCATATTCAGGCGCCATGTTGGCAATGGTTGCACGCGTAGATAAAGGCAAAGAATTTAATGCTGGGCCATAGAATTCAACGAACTTACCAACCACTCCTTTTTTACGGAGCATTTCAGTTATCGTTAACACAAGATCGGTAGCCGTAACGGTTCCTGATAACTTTCCAGTTAAACGAAATCCTATAACGTCAGGAAGCAACATGGTAGTTGCTTGACCGAGCATTGCTGCTTCAGCTTCAATTCCTCCAACCCCCCATCCTAAAACTCCCAAACCATTGACCATAGTTGTATGCGAATCTGTTCCAAAGAGCGTGTCAGGATAAGCATAAGTATGGTCTTCTTCGTCCTTAGTCCACACTACTTTTGCAATATATTCTAAGTTAATTTGGTGACAAATACCCGTATCAGGAGGAACAACAAAAAATTCTTGAAACGCTTTTTGACCCCAGCGTAAAAAAGCATAACGTTCGGCATTACGTATAAATTCAAGCGTTATATTTTCTTGAAACGCTTTAGAAGACCCCGCGTAGTCCACCATAACAGAATGATCAATAACCAAATCAACGGGAATAAGAGGGTTTACTTTTTGCGGATCCCCTTTTAAAGTCATCATACCTTCTCGCATAGCCGCTAAATCGACGACCGCTGGGACACCTGTTAAATCTTGCATTAAAATACGAGACGGACGGAAAGGAACTTCGGAAGAAGAATGAAAATGGTCTTGCCATTTAACTAAAGACTTTGCATGATCTATAGTAAACGTGTGCCCATTCTCAAAACGTAAAATGTTTTCAAGCAATATTTTTAACGTATGGGGTAAGTGTTTTAATGAACCTAGTGTTTTTTCAGCTTCTGATAGTGAAAAATACCAATAAGTTTTTCCATCAACTTCTAAAAAACGACTAACTTTTAGAGTGTCTTGACCAACGCGTTTCATAATAAAGTCCTCATACGCAATATATTTTTTATAGGTTATATTATTTCTAAATTGTTCAGATTAATGTTTACAATCTTGTTATTATTTTATTAGCTTCTATAACTTATGAACATAAAAACATAATTCTGTTAATCCACCAAGAATTCAATTGCACAGATAGACAATTAAAAAAAATAGTTTTTATTATAAATATGAATGTATTGATAGCTAAAAACCTTGGCATACGCCGCGACGACACGCTCATTTTCAGAGAAATTGGCTTTTCATTAAAAACTGGTGAATCACTGTTAATACAAGGAGCAAACGGCTCAGGGAAAACTACATTACTTCGTCTTCTAGCAGGGCTAAAAAAACCAGATCTTGGTAACATTTTTTGGAATCAATCCTCTATCTATAATAATCTTAGTCAATACATGAAAAATATAGCTTTCCTTGGACATTCTGACGCTTTAAAGCCTTATTTAACCCTCAAAGAAAATCTTAATCTATTTAGGCAAATCCATAAAACAAACATAACTCCTGCGTTACAGGCTCTTGGTATTTTCCCATTGGCGGAGATACCAGTACGACTGTTATCTTCTGGTCAAAAACGAAGGGCTGCACTTGCTAGACTCTTGTTGGCCCCTGCTAAAATCTGGTTATTAGACGAATTTTCTATAGGATTGGATAAAGAAACGTTGATAGCTCTTGGTATAATTTTTGAAACTTTTAAAAAAGAGGGCGGTATCATCGTTGCCTCTACTCATGTAACGTTACCGCTGAAATTTAATCATACCTTACGTCTTCAACATTGTGCATTGACCTCACACTCACGCTTATGATGTCATTTATAAGTTTACTTTACAGAGAACTCAAACTTTCTTATCATCACCATTTTGATACGATAGGAAGCCTTTTATCCTACGTGTTAATTGTTTCCTTATTTCCGCTTGCCCTTGGGCCAGAACCAAAATTCCTGCAACAAATTGCACCTGGTATTTTATGGGTCTGCAGTCTTTTATCCGCTATTTTACCTTTAGAAAGACTTTTCAACCAGGACTATGAAGATGGCTCTTTAGATCAACTTTTACTGCTAAACTTTTCAACTTATGAAATTGCTTTGGCTAAAATGATAAGCCATTGGCTTACAACAGGATTCCCCCTTGTTATGGTTAGCATTCCGTTGGTTCTAATGTACACTTTAAAATTTACTTTTATTCCTTTACTTATGCTTAGCTTACTTATTGGAACAGCTTGTTTGTCGCTATTAGGAGGAATGGCCTCTTGCATTGCCTTAGGGGCTCGAAAAAACAGTTTTTTATTGCCTTTACTTATCTTTCCTCTAGTAACACCCGTTTTAATTTTTGGTACGTTAATCACCAACGCACAGCTACACAATCTAAATCCTTTGCCCCACCTTGAGCTTCTGTCTGCGTGCTTTATCTTATCTTTACCGCTTTGTCCTTTAGTCGCTGCAGCAGGACTTAAGTTAGCAATGGATTAACCCAAGACCATATATATTTTACTGTCTCTATCCTTCGAATCAAAAAATAGCTGTAAACAGTTTAAAATTATCATCTACTCTAAATTTTTATTTCCTTTTAAAACTTCAACATTAACTAACTAATTACCTACGAGACTAGGTTAATCACGATTTCTTAACTATAAATTGCTCATTCCCTCCAAATAACTACCATGTGCAAAAAACAAAACCTATAAAAATACTTGGATTAAACTGCTCTATTCCTTGCTAACCTTTTCCATTTTGTAAATAATCACAACCCAATCCATATTTTGCAACAAACCTACTTTTATTCTTACGATTGGAAAGAAACGATTTTATTTATAGCGTTGAGTCCAGACATAAAGGCTTGATTAGACCACAGGTAATCCCATTCACCAAACCGACCAGCCACTGTAATACCACGAGATTCAACCCAGTGACGCACATAATTGCGTCGTTCTTCCATCCCTTTATCAAATACGACGTTTCCAAATTTAATATGTTTATGATGTGTCAAAATTACATTATTGCGCGAAGCAATTTGCATTTTTTCTAATGCCATCAAACAATGCTCTATTAGTTTATTTGGTGTAAAATGTTGTTTCTTTTGCCGAGATGAATAAATTTCAAATTGGAGAGAAGAACAGTTAGGTGGCGCATTTTTTGGAGATTTCCAACTTGGAGAATAAACACGTGCGGCAAGAATATCTTCATCATAAATATAAAACCACAGAGACGGTGCAATATTAGGTTTATTTAAACCAATAGAAACAAGGTCAATAGACGTTGCATATAAAGTTTTCGCGTTTTCTCGAACGAATGAGGGTACATTATCAATAATAGAAACAAGATAGGGTAAAGGTATTGTCGAAACAAGATTAGTATAAGAACATACGTTACCTGTATTGAATAAAATTTCATGTGTTTCTGTATTTATCCCTACAGCACGACAGTCACAGTACAAATCAATATTTTTTAACAATGAATTCAAAAATGAACGGTAACCTCCTTGCTTTGGATAACGCATAGATGAAACGTAATAAGTATTAGGTGTTTCAGCGCTCATTGCACCAAAAGCAACTTCCCACAGATCTGCAACACGCATTCTGCTACCAATCCATTTTGTTCCCATTTCTTCAGCTTGAATTGTCCAGTATTTTCGCGTATAGCGTAACGGCCAACGTTCTGCAATTTTTACACCGTATTGATCAACTAACCATTCGCGATAATTTCCTACTTTTTTATTTGTGCACCTCTCTGCAAGATGTTGAGCCAGATCGACCAAGAGATCCGCTTTTTCACTTGCTGGCAGCACAAACATATTGTTTTGAACTGGATGTGATAGCCAATAACCAGCGTCAAAATTCAAAGCCTTCGGTTCGTGCGTCAGATACGGAGTACGATCGAAAATTGCCCGAACCTCTAGTTCTGTTGCGAAAGAAAGATGAACAGCATTATCGAAAAGCCAGTCACCTTCAGGTGATGAAAGCGTAAAACTATTCATCAAACCACCAGCTTGCGATGTTGCTTCATAAATTTTTGCCGTTAAATCAAGCTCTTGGGCTCTTGCATAGGCAGAAAGACCTGCAATACCACTCCCTAAAATTGTTACTTCTTCATGCATTAAGACAAATTCTTTTCTTGCATTGATGATGTTCGAATATAATTAGTTAAAGAAATATCCCATTCTGGCATGATATTGAGACCCAGTAAGCTTAGTTTTTCATTTACTGCTGACTCATTAAAAGCAACGGGAGCATGACGAGTAAAACGCGTGGGAGTAAGATGTGTAGATAAACCAGCCACTTTAAGAATATGAGCGGTGTAATCATATCGAGAAACAGCTCCCGTGCTTACACAATTAAAGCTGCCTTTTATTCCAGATTTAATCAACAATAAGGTTTGCTTTACTACATCGTCTACATGACTAGGGGAGCCAAGTTGGTATGGATCAGATGCCATAATAGATTTTTGCCGTGCATCTCTAATACGTGCCCAAACAAAATTTTTACGATGCGTAGTTTCTCCTCCGTACAACCAACCAAGCCTTAGAATAATATGCTCACAACCAGACTCACGAACAAGTTCTTCACCTTGAAATTTACTTTTATGATGAACCGTGGTCGGTCGAAGTGATGAAAAATCAGAATGAGGATCTAAAGGACTATTTACATTATCTCCATAACAACCAGTAGATGAGAAATGAACGAGCAATGCCCCTACTAAGCGTGCTGATTGGGCTAAAAGACTGGGAAGTAACGCATTAACGGCAAATGCAGGCCCAGGCATTTTTTCTGCAGCATCTACTTGTGTATCAGCAACGCAATTAATGATGATGTTAGGAGTTAAATTTGCCACAGCATTCATTAACTGCTGTGGTTGTGAAACATTAAGCAATTCACGCGGAAAAGTAATAAAATCTTCTAACAAGGCATTTGCAAAAGAACTGCCCAACATTCCTTTATTGCCTAAAAGAAGAATACGATTATCATGCGTCATGATGGCCATGAAAAAGCCTCCAATGGCTTAGTCTCAGCTTCTGAGGGGTCATGTTCAATAGAAGCTAAATTTAAAATTATAGATGTTCCTGCTGCTATTCCTTTAAATCCAACAAAATAACCAGGCGGTACAGTCAAACGCTGATATGTTTCTGACTTTTCAGGGCCAAGAAATGTATCAATTACAATACTCTGATGCTTATAAACAACAAATCGGACAAGTCCTAAAGGGCAAATAAGATTAAGCGTCATCCGCAAATGACGTTTCCATCCTTTTATTACTCCCTCATGAATACAAGAAAAATATGCTTCACCAAACCCTGTATAGCTCACTTCGCTTGACTTTAACGCGTGAAGTACATTTCCTTTCTCTGTCACTATACGACGCAAAGGTGTAAGTAAAAGGTCTGGCATCACTCTATCTTTCCTGTTGCCATATGCGCTGACGTTCAGATGCTAAATTTTCGTAATTACAAATATGCTTCATTGTAACTTCGTAAGCATCTTGTTTTTTTTGCAGAACATCACGATACCATGAACCAGTTAACTGTACACACTCCTGATAAAAAAGATTAGCTTCCCATCGGAGTTCTAACAAAGCTTTATCACAGTTGAGCTTAAGTAAGCCAGCCTCATGGAAAGGAATATTTGCTGTAATTTTATAAGCCTTATCTGATGAAGCAAGTCCCCAAACTTTACCTAGTTCGTCAAGCAATTCAACCACTGTATGATTTTGTTCTGCACGGGGTCCAAAATTATAAGACTGACCATTCAGTTTTACATTACTTGCAAGATCAACAGCTAAAGTAAGGTAGCCGCTTAACGGCTCTAAAACATGTTGCCATGGCCTTGTAGCCTTAGGAGAACGTATTTCAACAGTTTCATTACTCCCCCAAGCTCGTATGCAATCGGCAACAATACGATCAGAGGCCCAGTCTCCTCCACCAATAACGTTACCAGCCCTTGCACTCACTACTCGAACAGGATGGTCTGCCTTACAAAAAAATGAATAATAGTAAGAACGAAATATGAGTTCTGCAGCACCTTTAGAGCCAGAATAAATATCTTTCCCTCCCAACGCATCTATTTCCCGGTAACCCCAAACCCACTCTAGATTATCATAACATTTATCAGACGTTATGATAATGGCCGTACACGGCCATTCAATTTTACGAAGAACTTCCAAGACATTCGCTGTACCGGTCACATTCGAAGTAATGGTTTCTAGGGGGTTTTCATATGAAAAAGATACAATTGGTTGAGCAGCCAAATGAAATATAATATCAGGATGAAAAGTATGGATAACTTTTTTTAGGAGCGAAAAATCCCGAACATCGCCAATGTGGTGTTCTAACTTAGTAGCTAATTGAGCTAATGCAAATAAAGAGGGTTTGGTTGGGATATCTTTCGAAAATCCACAAACTTTTGCACCTAATGATAAGAGCCAAACAGAAAGCCAAGCACCTTTAAATCCTGTATGGCCAGTAACTAGAACACGCTTACCTGCGTAATAATTATGAAAACTCAAAATTAAACACTTTCTAATTCATTAAAAAGAATATCAAAAATCTACCAATTTTTCCACGGAGGAGATCCCGATGCCCAAAGCGTTTCAAGATACATTTTATCCCGTATATTATCCATTGGTTGCCAGAAACCAAAATGACGATAAATAGCTAGTTGTCCATTTAAAGCAAGTGTTTCAATAGGTTCGCGTTCCCACGTTGTTTCATCTCCAGCTATACGCTTTCCAACCTCGGGCGAAAGAACAAAAAAACCACCATTAATCCAATTACTATCACCAATAGGTTTTTCCAAAAATGAAATAACTTTATCCTCTTCAAGATTTAAAGCACCAAAACGTCCTGGAGGTTGAACGACTGTAACGGTTGCTTGCAATCCATGAGTTTTATGAAACGCAATCAATTTTGTTATATCAACGTTGCCAACACCATCACCATACGTAAGACAAAAGAAAGGATCATCTTTAACGTAGGGAAGCACTCTTTTTAGTCGCCCTCCTGTCATTGTTGATTCCCCCGTTTCAATCAGAGATATACGCCATGGTTCAGCTTGCCCAGAAATAACTTCTATATTGTTCTTCTGAATATCAATAACGACATCGTTCGATTCAAGATAATAGTTAGCAAAATATTCTTTAATACATTTACTTTTATAACCAAGACATACTATGAAATCGTTAATTCCATGTGCACTGTAAATTTTCATAATATGCCAAAGAATGGGTCGCCCACCTATCTCCACCATAGGCTTAGGCTTGGTGCTCGTTTCTTCAGCCAAGCGTGTACCTAAACCACCCGCTAAAATTATTGCTTTAATAGTCACAACATCATCACTTTCTTTTTAAAAACAAAATATCTTAAATTATATATATTACCGCCTCAACATCCGTCTGCATGAAAACATATAAAGCCCCATACATTTTTTTAACTATTTCTCCTTCATGCAAGCCTTCATTTATATTATAAATTACTGCTAAAAAGTCTACTTTCACTCACTAAAAACATTATTAATAATCATTATTTGTCAACTTGCTTACCAAACAAATAAAAACCAAATCCATACTTTGATGCTTCAAAACTAAGGAGCATATTTTTTAAAACTTTCCTAGAAAAAGCTAGACACGTTTCATAAACGAATCAACTATATCTTAAATGATAATCCGGATAGTTGGCTGTTACCTCGTGATTGATAAATAAATCTAAATTAAAAAGAAGATTGTGCTAAATAAAAAATTTTGATGTCTTATAATATTAAAAAAACGATGTTTATTATGCCAAGATTTTATTAGATCATCGTCAGGGACCCAAACACAATCATATGGATCAAAAACTCTATTTTTTTAAATATATTGTATATTGATAAAAATTTTCTTTCTTCAGGTTAAGGAGCAAAATATTCATATTCCAATATAACGTTAGAAGGATTTCTATTATACCAACTGATACATAGGTTCTCATTGCAATCTTTAAAATCAATGTTATAAGGCCAATGCATATGTAAAGAAGTATGACCTGCACGCGATACAATAAAATTTCGTTTTATTGTACCAATAAAAACATTAATAAAGTTTAACCAAGATAAAGTATTAACTTTGTCATCGTGAGTTAAATTTACTAAAACTGGCATTAGTGTTCTTTATAAAATATATCGGTATGATTGGTTAATATATAAGCTGTCGCCTACTCATGTAGTCCACTCTTATTTATCTTCATTTCATTAAATAATAAGATAGTCTCACCAAAAATTATCTAAAAACGCAAATAATCCTTATGTAAATCCCAACTTTGTTAAAAAAATACAGTAACGTCTAATTTCTTCCCTTGAAAGAAATCGTAATATTGGAACAATTAAAATTTTATAAGTACGACCACAAGATCAAATGTTCTCGATAAAGCAATCATACAAAAACATTAATATAATCTCTCCCAATAGGAACATGATCGTAAAATCATCAGTAATAAATAATTG
>NZ_CAWUGZ010000010.1:0-16485 GCF_963921845.1 Commensalibacter sp. Nvir
GTTATATAGAGCAAATTTTAATAGCATTGATAGGATGAAAAATCTTATTATTAAATAAAAGCCTTTTAAAAGAAAGACTTGATTTATTTTACTTATTTAAATTACATTTTATTTTTGATTTTATCGTAACTTTTTTATACTGCTTACAATTTTTTTAGAGAGATCATACATAATTTATTCAAAATTGAAGAAACTTAAATATTGTTAAAAAGAGATTAGTTGGGTCTACTCTATAAATACTTAGATTGCAGCGATGGAAATAACGAACAAGAACGTTGCGACGATTAAAACTTAAACACAAGGACTTTAAAAGCGATCCGTTTTTTTAATTAATTGTTTAGTTAAACTATTGTTAAATTATCAATAATTCCATTAAAAGAAATGTTTTGAATTAAGTCATATGCGCTCAAAGTATCTAAAATATTAAAAGGATACTTGTCTCTCTATTTTTTACCGATTGGTAGAACCAATCGAAGATACATAAATTTTTTGCAAGAATTTAAAATCTACGCGTAGTATTTTAATTAAATTTTGACAATTAACAATTAAATTTTCAATGGTTTTATTATTTAAGTGGGGAAAGTGAAGAATGATCAATTGTCGTCATTGTACTGTTGAAGTCTTTCCGTGCGAAAAAGCATCTGTTTCAGATAAGTTTTAAATAGGGGGTTGCCATTTTGGGACGAGAAGAAGGTGTATGCGGAATTTGAACATGTGATTATGTTAAGAAGTCAAGGGGAAAGGATAGTTGAAAGATTTAGTTTATACACATAAATTGCTGGAAATACAGACGTTGGTTTTTTGCTTATAAAGGTGGTTGCTGGGTTAAAAGGCAACGTTGCGACGTAAAGAATATTTTCCTTAGTAATAAAAGGATACGTAGACCATTTCAAACGGGGATCCATAATTAATTTTGTCAATATGCGTTGAGTGGTAAAACGGTAAATACTATTTGTTGCAATATCATTAAAGTAGAGAGATTCATCTGGCCCGCATGTGATTCCTCCTGAAGTGGGTGTATCTAACCATAATGTCATGGCCTCGTTAAGTTCTGTTGCAGTATAAGTGGTATCGTTTAAAACATTGGTGTCAATCCGATAAAGAGGCCCACTCATTGCTTGATAATAAAGTGTTTTTCCATTAGGTGATAGGGCAAGTTGATTGATATTATACTGAGAATTTTCATCGCTATTGGATCGAACAAGAATATTGTTAACGATAATTGGTCTTCTTGAATATAGGGTTGAAGAATTTTCCAGCAAACGTCTCGCTTGGTTGGTTTTTAAGTTCACTACGATAATTGCGGGCTCCCCTTTATCCGCCAGATAAACGTAGTTTCGATGCACAACTATGGTATTGAGGAAGGTCTTTTTCTTTATAACGTCATGAGGAATTACATAAATGTAGATAATTTTATTTCGAATAAGATCTATTTTGATTAATTTCGCTCTGTTTGAAGGGTCAGCGTGTCCCGTATTCATTATTCCATTATCCAAAACCCATAAGAAGCGGTCGTCTTCTAATGTCATACCGGTTAGTTGTATGAAAGCAGAATGATTTTGGTTTGGGCGATAGGTATTCCATTGCAGATCTGGATAAGGAACCAGCTGATTTTGATTATTTAGAGTGGCAAGTTGTAAGGTAGGGGTTGTGTGGAGGAATGGGATAATAAAAAGCCGTTTATCAGGACTAATAGCGATATGATTTGGAAGAATATTAGTTAATTCGAAAGTTTGCGTTAAAGCTTTAGAAGGAAAAATTGCAGGTTGATCCAGTGTCTGTTTTGCTTCAGCATTAGGAAAACTTGGATATAAAATAAAAGCCATTGCTACATAGATTTTGCAAAAAAATTTAAATAACGCCATAATATATCTTCGATAAATAATAGTTCATTCTCTACTATAAGACAGTTTTAGATAGGAGCAAAATTCATTTAAGAAGTAAGTTCATAGCATTAATAAAATATTAGTTAAAAAAATTATAAAATTAACGTCAAAGATTTTAAAATTTATAACGATTTATTGGTATTCATAAGCGTTAACTCGGTATTACAATGATTCATAAATTAATGGCAGCCTGGATAAATCGTAAGTGATTTGTGATTTACATATACAAAAGGCGATGGAATTGCTGGCCGACAGCAAAATTAATGAGGCGGATGCAATATTTTGTCAAATTTTAGAAAAATTTCCAAATGCCTCAGAGGCGTGGCATGGTCGAGCCTGTGTGGCTCGTAGTCTGGGTCGCTCAGATTTGGCTATAGGGTTTGCGGGTAAAGCTATAGCGCTAAAAAAAATATCTTACTATTTTATTACATTAGGGTTGGCTTTGTCTGAATGTGGACATAATAACGAAGCGGAAGCGGCTTTGAATTCAGCTGTGTTACTGAATTCTTATGATTCTCGAGCGTTTAATACCTTGGGTTGTTTGCAAAATAAATTAGAGAAAATTTCTGAAGCAGAAATGAATTTGCGACGGGCTATTGAATTACAGCCGGAATCAATAGGGTATTGGCGTGATCTCATTCAATTTTACTGGCATCATAATAATTATCAGCAGGCGTTTAACATAGCAAAAGATGGGGCCAATTTTAATAAAAACGATGTATTTTTTTTAAGTGAATTAGCAAATATCTGTTTTAAATTGGGTTTTTATCAAGAGGCTGAAATTTTATTTCGTCAAGTATTAATAAAGTTACCTCGTGATCCCATAGCGTGCGCCAATTTAGGCGCATTGTTGTTACATCTACAAAAATTAAAAGAAGCAGAAGATTACCTCCGTATTGCTTATCATGCTTTCCCGAAAATTTTAGAAAATCAACTCAATTGGGGCATGTTACAAACACGTTTAGGGAATTTGGATACCGCAAAAATTGTATTGTCCAAGGCTTATAAACAAGCTCCAGAAGATCAAAATTGTGTCCTTAACCTTGGCACTGTTTTATATGAACTCAAACAGCTTGATCAAGCACAAGTTCTTTATGAAAATGCTTTGTCTGGAATCACAACTGGTGTGCAAGAAACTCAAGAGCATTATAAGATTAGATATAATCTTTCTATCGTTATGTTGGCTAAAGGTTTTTTTGCAAAAGGGTTGGAGCTGATGGAGTCAAGATATTATTTCATGGATATACTAGACCATTCATCACCTATACCCCTTTGGAATGGAAAAACAAACCTTAAAAGAAGGTTATTAGTACGTACTGAACAGGGGTTGGGTGATAATATCTATTTTGCACGTTTTTTGCCTTTTTTGTTAGAAAAATGTGATATTGTCATAGAAGTTTCATCAACTCTTAAAACTATCATGGAGCGCATTCTTAATTACACTTGTGTAAAGACTAAACATAAATTTCAATTTATTGAACGTGGCCAAAATTTGCCTTCTGATATTGATTATCAATGTGGCTTACTGAGTCTGCCTTTTTTATTAAACTGCGACCTCTTTTCCCCATCTTTTCCTTATCTTATTTGCGAAGAATCAAGCTCGGAACGCACCGATTGGGTTCATGACGATAATTTTTTAAATGTGGGACTTTGTTGGGCAGGTAGTCCAAACTATGCGTTTGATCAATTAAGATCTAGTTCTTTGTCAGAATGGATGCCTTTATTAGAATTAAAAAACATTAATTTTTATTCTTTACAATATGATTACGATAAAAAAAATCTACCTAAGCAACTTACGCCCGTTTCTTTTAGTAAAGATATGTATTTATTGGCCCAGACAATAAATCAGCTTGATTTAGTGATTACCGTTGACACTGCCATAGCGCATCTTGCCGGTGCGTTAGGAAAAAAAACTTGGTTGGTGAATCGATATGGAGGGGATTGGCGGTGGTATCATCATATTGATAAAAAAAGTTGCTGCTATTTTGACGTAACGATATTTCAACAAAACAGAACCATGAGTAAAATTAATGCATGGTCAACAGTAATTGAAGAAATAAAATCTGAACTTATTCGTTGTCAAAATTGGTTTGAAAGTTGAAGCTGATATAAGCTATCATAACTATTTGCTAAGTCTACTTTTTCTCCTAAACGATGACTTTTTTTAAAATTTTTATATTATCCTACTGGCGATTTTAATACGAAATAAGGTAAATTGGTTTAGAATTAATGTAGGTTAAGTTGTTGAGTCTGGGTTAAATTAAGAGATTCTTGATTATTAATGGATATATTTTCTTCAACATTATGTAGTACGTCTAAGATGGCTTGTCGGATCATATTTAACCTTTTTTTATCTTTGATTTTTAGACCGAACGCATCTTTAATGTAAAAAACATCCACTGCTCTTATCCCATAGGTGGTAACGTGGGCAGAATTGATTTGTAATTTTTGACCTTTAATCGCTTTTGTTACGTCGTAAAGAAGACCAATACGATCTCTTCCATTCACTTCAATAATGGTGAAGCTGTTTGAAGCCTGATTGTCAATAACTACTCTTGGTGGAACATGAATGGCTCGCATACGCCTGCCATAGAGTAAATGAGAATTATAATCTTGAATACGTTTTTCTATATCAATGGAACCCGATAAAGCGGATGTAATTAATTCTTGGATACGTTGTAACCTGTGAGGCTCATTAAAAACATCATCGGACGCATCTTGTATCCAAAAAGTATCTAAAATCGTACTGTCGGTTAATGTATGTATACGTGCATCAACAATTGAAGCCCCGGCTATGGCCAAAGCTCCTGAAATTTTAGAAAATAATCCAGCTTCATCCTGTGTGTAAACAGTAACCTCGGTTACTCCACGATCAGGTAATGGATGTGTTTTAATTATTAAATCTTTATGATGTTTTTTTGCCTCTTCGATAAGATAAGCATGTCGTATATGAGTCTCTGTATCAAAAGAGATCCAATAGCTCGCGTATCCTAAACTAAGAAAATGATTGATTGCTTTGGATGGCATGTGACGAGTATAAAGCTGTTTAGAAATATCTTCCTTTATACGATGGATACGCGTATCTTGTTCAAGGATAGCAAGGTTTCCTTCTAATACCTCTGAAAGTCTTGTATACAATTCGTTTAATAATGTAGCTTTCCAAGCATTCCATACTTTTTGGTTAACAGCACGCATGTCAGAGATAGTTAGTAAAAACAGCAATCGAAGCCGTTCGGGAGATTGTATAGTATCAACAAGATCAAGTATAGTTTTGGGATCGTCTATATCGCGTTGAAACGCTGCATGGCTTAACAAAAGATGATGAAGTATCAACCAAGATACAGTGTCTGTTTCTTCAGCAGACATACCTAACCGAGAGCAAATTACAATAGACATTTGAGAGCCTAATTCTGAATGATCTGTATTTCTTCCTTTGCCCATATCGTGGAGCAATGTTGCAAGATAAAGTGCTCTCTTTGATTGTGTAGCTTGAAGGAGTTTGTAAGCAAAATATAAATCATCTTGATAGTAACCTGCTTCCAGTAATGCAAGTAGCTTAACCGCTTCAATGCTATGTTGATCCACTGTAAAAATATGGTAAGTGTCAAATTGCATTTGTCCAATCATACGTCGCCATTCTGGCATAAATTGTCCTAAAATGCCAGTTTCGCTTAAAATATGGAGCCAATAAGCATTATAATGCTCTTCTTCTGGAGGCACTAAAACAATTTGCCGTTCTTCTTGCTTCGCGTTGCGGTGTAGCAACTGATAACGTGCTTTGCTGGAAAGTGGTTTGGGTATGTCGCATAGAAGGTCCAAAAATATTTCAGAAGCTTCTTTATTATTCCTAAGTAAAATAGCCTTTTTTTCTGCATGTATGAGTTGATGGATGGTAAGTGGATGTATTGCTTTTTTATGCATCTGCGCTAATTTTAAAAGTCTCATCATTTCAATGGGATTTTGTTCAAAGGAAATTTCTGAGGTAGGCAATATTTTTCCATCAGCTATCATAAATCCTGTGGAAGCAATGGGTTTATTTTCTGAAAGCTTGTTGTGGTGGAATTGCTCAGTATATAAAATAAGAGCAGCTTCAATAATATACGTTAATTTAACAACTTCTCTTGCTGTAAGAAAATAATGGCGCATAAACCGTTCAACACCAACCTGTTGCCCATGTTTTGTATAGCCCATCTTGCCCCCTACAATAGGTTGCATATCAAACGTTAGTCGATCTTCTGCCCTGCCCGCAATATAATGAAGTTGAAAACGTACTGTCCAAAGAAAATTGTAAGCACGTTGAATTCGCAGAACTTCTTGTTGGGTTAAAAGTCCAAGCTTGCCTATTTCGGGAAATAAGTCTCCGAAATTTTGATCAATTCCTAGTACGAAGTGATACTCCCAATACAAGGTCTGTAAATCTCTTAAACCCCCTCTACCTTCTTTAATATTAGGTTCGACAAGATAAAGCGTATCACCAAATTTTTTATGTCTTGATTGTCTTTCTTTATTTTTTTCTAAAATAAATCGGTCAGCACCAATTTCAGTGCATACCTGTTTAAATTGATCAGCAAATTGGTTGAAAAGTTCTTTATTTCCACAAATATGTCGCGAATCCAAAAGATTGGTTAAAATAGTAATATCTTCTTTGGCAGCAATAAGGCACTGAGAAATGGAACGTGTTGCATGGCCAATGTTAAGTCCAAGATCCCACAAAAAATAAAGATGTTGTTCAATTGTATCTAAAAGCTCGCTGGATGGGTTTTCTGCGGTTAAAAAAAGTAAATCAAGGTCACTAAAAGGGGCAAGGGATTTACGTCCATATCCCCCCGTAGCAATAAGGGCTATGGGTTTGTTAAGATCGGAAAGGTTTTTAACATAGATCTGTTCAAATAAAACAGATAATAACCCATCAATATAAGCAGTTAATTGTTTCGTTGCTTGCAGCCCTGACAAACGGTAAACTTCAAAATCTGTACGAACTTGGGTTTGTATTCTACCGAGGTAGCGTCGAAATATTTGTAAAAGTTCTTCGCGGGATAAAGCAGGGTCGCTCCTAACAACATCCCTTAAGTAATTACGAAATTTAAACGTAGATTCTTGTGGATCGGATGAGAATTCTGGAAGAGGATGTTTCAATTTCTTATAACCAATTTTAGTGAGAGTAGGAGCTGATGATATGTAGGAATAAATCTTTATTTATCAATAAGTTTTTTTAAATCATAAAGTATATTCAACGAATTTTTTGGGGTGAGATTATCGGGATGGTTTTGACTAAATATATGTCTAATTTCATCTAAGATTTTAAGCTGTTTAACATGTTCGGCATTTGGTTGCGTTTGGTTTTGTGTGAGTGAGAAGTTGTATTGAGTGTTAGTTTTTTGTCCATCAAGTTGGGATAGAAGGTATTGAGCTCTTTTAATAGTTTGATCGGGCAAGCCGGCAAGTTGCGCAACGTGAATACCCCAACTGTGTTCGGCTGCCCCTGGTACAACCTCGTATTGAAATACAATACTTCCTTGCCATTCTTGTACTTTCATGGTGAATGGTGAAATGTTTTTTAAATAATGGGTAAGTTGTACCAGTTCATGAAAATGCGTTGCAAAAATGGCTCGACATTGTAGAGTGTTGTGTAATGTTTCTAAAATTGACCAAGCAATGGCTAGCCCATCAGAAGTAGAGGTTCCTCTACCTATTTCATCTATAACCACCAATGATTTTGGGCCTGCTTGATGTAAAATAGAAGCCGCCTCAGTCATTTCAACCATAAAGGTAGAACGGTTATGCGCTAAATCATCCGAGGCGCCTACCCGAGAGAACAAACGATCAACAATTCCAATTTCAGCTTTAGCAGCAGGAACAGGTAAACCACTTTGTGCTAAAATTACGCTTAACGCTACTTGTCTGAGATAGGTTGACTTTCCTGCCATATTAGGGCCCGTAAGCAACATGATTTTTTTTTCGCCCGACAAAATACAAGAGTTTGGCGTAAAATTCTTTTGTTTTTTAAGGGCATTTTCTATAACGGGATGTCTACCATCATAAATATTAAATTGTGCATCTGTAGAAAGTTTGGGTACACACCAATTAAACGATTGAAATAGCGTGGCACATGATTGAAATACATCAATAATCGCTAAGGAATTAGCGATAAGAGGCAAATCCTTTTCTGTTAAGACTTCTTCGACAAGAGAAAAAAATAGGATTTTTTCACGTTCAATAGCTTGAGCATGTGCATCTAAAATTTTTTCACTTAATTCGCTAAGTTCAACGGTCGTGAAGCGTGTTAGATTAGCAGTGCCTTGTCTGAGAATAAGGTCTTTATTATCGCGTAATTTGCTGCCTTGTGCACTTGAAACTTCAATGATGTAACCCAGCTGGGTATGGTGCTTTATTTTAAGGGTATTTGTATTGTATTTTTCACGATAATTTTGTTGGAAGGAAATAATAATTTGTCGGCTGTGATCTCTTAAATTGCGGTAATTATCTAACTCTCGATCGTAATTTTCCTTAATGATTGCCCCTTCATCTAATTTAAGAGGTGGGTTTTCAAGCAAGGCATTTTTTAATTTTGCAAAAAGAGTTTGTCCATGACCTAAAATAGTAATTATATTTTTTATTATATTGAAGCCAGCTTGTAAATTTGGCTCATATTGCTGCAAGATAGATTGAATAAGATGCGATGAAGATAATCCATTTTTAATGGCGACGAGATCTCTAGGCGAACCTCTGCCTAAAGAAAGTCTGCTTAAGGCACGAGAAATGTCAGGAGCTTTTTTTAATTCCATCCTAATTTTTTCTAATAGTGTAGTGTCCTTTTGCAGATAAAGCCACCCTTCTTGTCTTTTGACAATTAATTCAATTTCTGTTGATGGTGAGGATAGCCAGCCTGCTAACATTCTCGATCCTGGGGCTGTCAAGGTGTAATTGACACTCGAAAAAAGAGTAAAATGCTGTTGGCCTTCACGATTTTGTACAATCTCTAAGCTGCATCGTGTTGCTGGATCAATTGCCAGAATACTTTGATATTTTTGGGATTGTGGTTTTGATAACTGGGGTATTTTGCCAGCTTGTGTGGATTGTATGTAAAGGACAAGCTCATAACTGGCTATGATTTCTTCTGCGTTAAAATCGCCCAATGCACTGAGAGAATGCACGTTAAAAAGTGTTGTGAGTTCTCTTTGTGCGTAATGCAGATCATGTAATTCGGTAAGAGAAGTTATTATTTCTTGATAGTCATCCAGTAATAGAGTATCGGAAATTAAAATTTCTGAAGGATTAATTCTGGCGATAAAGTCTTTAAGTTGGTAGATTTCTAAAAAGGTGGTCTCGAAAAATCCGGTAGAAATATCAATCCAAGCTGCCCCTGCATAACGATGTGTTTTTTTTTGGTCCGGTATAATACAAAGAATATAGTTGGGTTGAGTAGCATTGAGTAATTCATCCTCAGTAATTGTTCCTGGGGTGATTAATCGGACTATAGCTCTGGATAAAGGACCTTTTTGGTTTTTATTTCGTTTATTAGGATCTTCTGTCTGATCTGCTACGGCAACTTTAAATCCCTTTTTTATAAGACGCGCTAAATAACTGGAAGCATTTCCGACAGGAACACCGCACATAGGTATAGGTTTGTTAGCATGATTACCTCTAGAGGTTAACGCAATATCCAATGCATTAGCAGCTGCATGCGCGTCATCGAAAAACAGTTCGAAAAAATCACCCATTCGAAAGAATAACAACGCGTGAGGCTGTTGCTTTTTTAAAGCAAACCACTGAAGCATTACCGGTGTAGCACCTTCGGAAGATGGTATAGACATATTGGTTAATACAATAAATTAGAGGAAAATTTTCTGGTAAGAATCGCTTCAGTTTAACTATTTTTAATTATTTTTTAACTATTTTTTTTAAAATTTTTATAAAAAAGTAATTTATACTAATAATGCCAAATACTTGTAGTAGCAGTCCGTAAATAACGCTACCCATACATGCTAGTAAAACCATAGTAAATAATCGATATAGCAAACCTTTTTCGATAAAATCAGAAAAATAAAATATTTTAACTAAGAGTAAGCAGCAGGCCATAATTATTGAACAGAATACAATAACTGATATTTTTTTAATTAAAGCCCTAGGTATATAAAGTGCTTGTCGTTTATACAAAATAACAGCAAGAATAAAAACATTGATCATGGCGGCAAGGCTACTCGCCAAAGGTGGGCCCATATGAGCAAGTGGCTTCATAAATAATAAATTAAGAAAAAAATTGAGCAGTAAGGTTGCCAAACCAATTTTTACAGGCGTAGCAGTGTCTCCCCTAGCAAAAAATCCTGGAGATAAAACCTTTATTAAAACAAAAGCAGGAAGACCCAAAGCATAGGCTTGTAAAGATTGCGCAGATGCATAAACGTTGTCAGGTGTAAATTTGCCATGTCCAAAAAGAGCTGAAATAATAGGAACAGCCAAAGCAAATAAGCCGAATGCAGCCGGTATTGTTAAAATAAGGGTATAATCAATGGCTTTATTTTGATTGTTTAAGGCTGAAGCCATATCATTTTTATGGATATCTTTGGTTAAAATGGGGAGTAATGTTGTTCCAGCAGCTGCTCCAAGCACGCCAAGAGGCAACTGATTTATTCGATCGGCGAAATACATAACTGAAACACTCCCTGTCGGAAGTAAGGTTGCAATAATGGTATCCACTGTTAAATTTATTTGAGTGATCCCACTTCCCACAATACCAGGGGCCATTTTTTTAAGAAGTTGTTTAATATCTTGTGTAATTTTGGGGACTGAAAATGAAATAGTGATGTGGGCCCGTTGAAGAGCGATCCATAGAATCAAAAATTGCACTATTCCAGAAAGGGTTACCCCCCAGGCTGCAGCCCAAGCTGCATTAGGCATTAAGGGGGTTAACCATAACAACGCAGCAATTCCAACAATGTTAAAACTTATGTATGCAGCCGCCGCAACGCCAAATTGATGTAAGCTATTTAATATTCCAGAAATTAAAGCGGCCGCACAAATTAAAACCATATAAGGAAACGTAATGCGGCTCAAAATAATAGCTTCTTGATAACGTCCTTGATGGTATGAGAAACCGGGTGCAATGACTCTAAGAACTTGAGGCATGAAAATCTCCCCAAGAATTGTGATAATCAACAAGGTTGCAATAAGAATACTAAAAGATTCATTGGCAAATTTTTCTGCTGAATGTTTACCTTTATGGGTAAGTGTTGCCGTAAATAACGGTACAAAAGCTGCATTAAAGGCACCCTCACCAAACAAACGTCGAAACATATTCGGTAAACGAAAAGCCACTTGATAGGCATCTTGTAAAGGTCCTGCTCCTAAAAGAGCAGCTAAAAGTTGATCTCGTATAAGGCCCAAGAAGCGGCTTGCCATCGTCCAACTGCCGACAGTCAAGAAGTTTTTTATCATTATGACCTAAATTGTTTTCGAAAGATTAGAGTAAAAAAAGTATCTAATTAATATTAATTATCATAATACACGCGTTCTATAGCGTTTTTTATTTTTTTCGATGATGGCTTTGTAATACTTGTAAACCAGCGAAATAAATGGCCCTGTCTATTAATGACATATTTATAAAAATTCCATCTTGGTATGGATAAGATACCTCCTTGTTTTGCTAACCACTGAAAAAGGGGTATGGCGTTTTCCCCTTTGACATGGCATTTTTGACAAAGGAAAAAGCCTACATTGTAATATTCTCGACAAAATTTTTGTATTTCTTCATTGGTTTCAAATTCCTGTTTCCCAAAATCTCCAGAAGGCACGCCAATCACAGCAACGCCGTAATGACGATAAATTGACCAAATATCTTGTAATTCTTCATACTGCGGTGTGAATTTGCATTTTGAAGCGGTGTTGACAATAAGGATAGGTTTATCCTGATAATGTTTTAAGTGAAGCGGCTTTCCAGTCTGTAGGGTAAGTTTGAAATCATATATGGTATTCATTGTTTCTCATCTTACAAAACTAGGAATTAATTAAAATGGCTGTGTAAGATCATTTTAACAAAAAAAACAATTATAATGAATATTATTCGTGTGCTAAGGGTCTTCCCATTAATTTTTCTTTGGCAATATCCACAGTAATTTCCCCCTGAAGCAATTGGTTTACACATTGAATAATAGGTGTATCTACCTTATGATGTTTTGCTCGTTGTAAAATGGCAGGAGCTGTGAGTACACCCTCTGTTACAGTGTTCCGTTCCTTTAATATATCACTGAGGTGCCGTCCTTTACCCAGTTCGTATCCTAAGGAATAGTTTCTAGAAGTAGCACCTGTACAGGTCAAAATTAAATCGCCCACTCCGGCTAGTCCTGTTATTGTGTTAGGTTCCCCACCTAAACCTATACTCAGTCTTGAAAGTTCTGTGATGCCGCGCGTAATAAGAGAAGCACGAGCATTTTCACCTAGACCTGCTCCCATTGTTGCGCCAGAAGCAATGGCAATAACATTTTTAGCTGCACCTCCTATTTCAACACCTATTGGATCTTTGTTTGCGTATACTCTGAAGGTGGAGGTTGATAAAATGGATGCAGTTGTTTTTGTTAATAAGGCGTATCGTGAGGCAATAACCGTGGCTGTTGGGAGCCCCTGGGCAACTTCAGCTGCAAAATTTGGACCTGATAGCACAGCCCAAAGACGGTTAGGATAAAATTCTTCAATAATTTCTGAAGGAAATTTTAAACTGTTTGTTTCTACTCCTTTACAGCAAATAACAACAGGAATATCCAAAGGAATGATGGGTAACACACTTCGTACAAATTGAACGGGTACCGTAAGAAATATTAAATCTATTTTTTTAGGAAATGTATTACTTACGGTAATATTTTCCGGTAAAGCGTAACAAGGCAACCGAGGCATTATCCTAGTCGTAGGATTAATACATTCTTTACGACTCCAAAGCCATACGGTTTTGCAAGTGTGTGAAATGTGTATAGCTAAGGCTACACCCCAAGCCCCCGAACCCATAACGCAAACGGTTTTGTTCATAAATTATCCTTTGCAGATTCGATGGGCTTATCTGAAATTTCTGAAAGTGGCCATCTTGGACGGGGTAGGAGAGAGATATCATCTAGAGCAATATGTTTTGTACGCGCTAGAATCAATTTTTCAATCGCAGTCCAACCGATCATAACGGCATTGTCCGTACAGTATTCAATAGGGGGAACAACAAATTGTAGGTTGTTTTTTTCCGCAAGTTGAAAAAGTTTTTGTCTTAGGTAGGTATTGGATGCTACCCCGCCTGCAGCTGCAAAAGTGGTGATTTGCGGAGTTACCTCAATGGCATATTGTAATCGGTTGATAATTGTTTCAGTAATTGTTTTTTGGAAACTTGCTGCAATGTCTGCGGCTAATTGCTTGGGTAGACTACCAGTATAAGGTTGATCATCGATAAGGTTGGATACAGCAGTTTTCAATCCTGAAAATGAAAAATCACAATTTTTTCGATTGAATAAAGGTTTAGGGAATGTAAAACTATTTTCATTGCCGTTTTTAGCCAACGATTCCAGAGCTGGCCCTCCGGGCCAGGGTAGACCTAGCATTTTAGCAACTTTATCAAATACTTCGCCAGCAGCATCGTCAACCGTTCCTCCTAACTGGGTATACTGTCCGATTGCATTGACAACAATTGTTTGGCAATGTCCTCCGGAAGCTAAAAAAAGTAAATAAGGAAAAGGAATTTGAGAGAGGTTTTTTTTAGGAATTCTTACGGTTAAGGCATGTGCTTCAATATGGTTGATACCAATAAACGGTATATTTTGTGCAAGCGCTAAACCTTTGGCGAACGTACACCCGACGATGACACCTCCTATTAATCCTGGTCCGCACGTTGCAGCAATAGCGTCAATATGGTGCCAAGATATATGGGCGGTTTGCATAACTGATGAAACCAATCCTGGCAAATGCGATAAATGAGCACGTGCGGCAATTTCCGGCACTACACCGCCGAAACAATTATGTTCACGTTGTGTGTGAATTGCTTCGGCCAATACTTTACCATTCGACTGAATAAGAGCACAAGCGGTATCATCACAAGAAGATTCTATAGATAGAACGATAGAGTAATTATTTTTTTTTGGAGTGTTTTGGTGTATGGATGTCATAATGAAAAAATTATTGTGATAAATATATTGAAGCATGTAACTCAAAGTATATCTTAATGGACATAAAAAAAAATTTAAATATACCTTTTAATCCAGCCTTACAAAAAGTTGCTGCAAAAACGTTTAACCGATTGTGTGATGAGTCATATCTGCCTTCTCATCATAAAAGAGGATTACCCTTACGAGTTGGTACGAGAGGTTCACCGTTAGCACTGGTTCAAACACGTAATTTTTTGACAAGGTTAACCCAGTTTTGTCCTTTATTACGCCAGTTAAACGCCTTTCAAGAATTTCAGATCCCTACATCCGGGGATAGAATACAAGATAGGCGTTTAGCAGACATTGGTGGGAAAGGACTCTTTGCTAAAGAAATACACGAGCAACTTATAGAAGGTAAAATTGATTTTGCAGTCCATAGTCTCAAAGATCTTGAAACATGTTTACCAAAGGGATTAGTTTTAGCATGCACGTTAAAACGTCAAGATGCTAGGGATGCTCTTATAGTAAACGCTAACCACAGACCGGTTAATATTCAAAATCCTTTCAACTCGCTGCCTCGAGGAGCTATTATTGGAACTTCTTCTGTCAGAAGGCAAGCACAATTGCTTCATATGCGACCAGACCTCCAAATCAAATTATTAAGAGGTAATGTTCAATCTCGTATAGATAAAATTTCAGCGAAAAATTACGATGCAACGTTATTAGCTGCAGCAGGGTTACAACGTTTGGGTATGGAGGATCGAATAGATGCGATCATTGATCCTTGTGTTATGTTACCCGCTGCGGGGCAAGGTATTGTAGGGGTAACGGTTCGAAAAAATGATACAGAGCTTTTAGAAATGTTGTCTGCTATAGAAGATTATGAAGCCAAAGCTGTTTCCAGTGCTGAAAGAGCGTTGCTCGCAGAATTAGACGGCTCATGTCATACGCCTATAGGAGGATATGCGCAGTTGTTTCCAACAAAAGATCATAAGGATTATAAATTGAGTCTTACGGGAATGGTTGCACGGGAAGATGGTTCTTTTTTACTAAAAAAAGAAATTTCTGGTTCAGCAGAAGACGCAGAATTACTGGGGCATGAATTGGGTAAGCAATTAAAAAAAGATAGTCCAAAGGACATTTTTGAAGAATAGATTTTTGGTAAAATTTATGAAAAATTTTGTTGTTGTGACTAGACCAGAACCCGGTTTAAGCGAAACAATTGATCGAATAAATCAGTTAGGGTTCAATGCCCTAAGTATGCCCTTAATAGCTATTGAACCTTTAAAAATTAAATTTAATATAAATAAACCGATTGGCGGAATTATTTTTACTAGTAGGCAGGCTATTAAACCAACTATCGATGTATTGTGTCGTAATGGAATTGAGTATTGCAATATTCCTGTCTATACAGTAGGGAAAATGACCGCTTTAGATGCGAAAAAAGGTGGTTTTAATAAAATTTTAAATGGTAATAAAGATTCTGAAACTTTATTGGAGTTGATTAAAAACAGTTTTTTTTCCTTAGACAGTATCCTTTTTTATCCAACAGCAAAAAATAAAGGAAAATATTTAGAGCAAGGTTTGAAAAAAGCCCGTATTGAAGTTTGTCGATATGAAATTTATCAAACTCATGCTGTACATTGTTTAGACAAACATTTTATTGATTATTTAAACCATGGAACTATAGACACTATACTTTTCTTTTCCTTACAATCCGTAAAAAATTTTGCTGATTTATTGCCTGAAAAATATGTGAATGATCTAAGAAATGTTAACGCAGTAGGTATAAGTTACAAATTATATTCAGCATTAAAACAATTTAAGTGGAAACGTCTTGTGGTTTCTCAGCAACCCAATACGGATGAAATGCTTTTTATTTTAAAAGCATTTCTTAAAGATTGAACTAAGCGTGCCCAGCCTCTGAGTGAGTTTGTGCGGTTTTTTGAGCTTGTTTGCTCTGCCATAAGGCTACAAAATCAATAGGTTGTAATACAACTGGTGGGAATCCCCCATCTCGAGTGGCTTCACTTATAATATTTCTCGCATAAGGGAAAATTAATCTAGGTACTTCGACCATTAAAATAGGTTCTACCAATTCCTCCGGAGGTTGGTTTAAAGAAATAACAGCACAATAAGTGAGTTCAGTAATAAATACAACACGTGGAGTATCTTGGTCTGTTTTAGGTGTATCTTTGGCATCAACTTTGATCATAAGACCTACTTCATAAACTCCTTCGTCGCTTAGTCGGCTGGCATTAACATCAATTGATACCGAAATGTGCGGGGCCTCTTTTAATGTTGCAAAAATTGTAGCCCCATGTGGGACTTCGAAAGAAAGATCTTTAACAAATTGCACATTAAGCGTTAAAGGGAGCGATGGAGGAGAATCTTTTGTTGGTGGTGTGGACGTGCTATTATTGGTTTCAGACATATTTCACTCTTGTAATTATAGGTTTATTAAGCACACATTAAATATGTGTAAATAT